>NZ_DHEI01000049.1:5482-21834 GCF_002399805.1 Flavobacterium sp. UBA4854 | reverse complement strand
GATCGAATTGATATTCATATTGAAGTTACTCCTGTTCCTTTTGAGAAATTGGCTGATGAAAGAAAAGCAGAAAGCAGTGTAGAAATTCGCAAGCGAGTTACAGCAGCAAGAGAAATTCAGACTAAACGATTTGAAACGGTAGAAAATGTTCATTACAATGCTCAAATGAGCAGTAAACTAATTCGAGAATTTTGTGTTTTAGACGAACCTTCAAAAGAACTGCTAAAAACCGCAATGGAACGATTGAATCTTTCCGCGAGGGCTTATGATAGAATTTTGAAAGTTTCAAGAACAATCGCCGATTTGGATTATTCCGAAAATATTGTTTCGTCTCATATTGCCGAAGCTATTCAATATAGGAGTTTGGATAGAGAAGGGTGGCTTGGATAGAATTGTTGTATGTAAAATGTGAAATGTGAAATGACAAGTTTTACATTTCACATTTTACAAAAAATATTATTCCTTGTTTTTAGGATAAAAGAATTTGAAAGAATTAAAAACTGCTGTATGCAGAATTGATCCATGATTTTCTTCTGGGAAATAATCGAAGTAAGTTTTTACACTTTTGCTTTTAGATTCTTTTAGTTTTTCTGCAAGTAAATTGGCATCAACTTCCATAACATGCGGAATTGCAGTTGGAGCCAATCCTTCTTTGCCGACAGCAACATAAATTTCGGTTGGTTGTGTAAAATTTTCTTTCAGCATTTCAGAATCCATATCTAGCAAAGAACCATTATTCCACCATAAGCTCGGACTTATAATAACGTATTTATTAAAAAGAGTTGGTTTTTTAAGCAGGATTTCAGTTCCTAATAATCCGCCAAGAGATTGGCCAATAATGGTTTTAGAATCATTTGTCTTGTATTTTTTTTCAATAAAAGGCTGTAATTCTTTTTCGATAAAAGCAATAAACTGATCAGAATGCCCTGTTGTAGGAAAACGGGTTTTGTCTTTTTCGATAGTAGTTGGAAAAGTGAAATCTCTCTTTCTGTCGACAGTTGCAATTCCAACAACAATTGATTTTGGAACCTGATTAATCCATTCAAAACTATTAAACTGAACTAATCCAGAAATATGAATAAAATCTTCATCGGCAGAACCGTCCAATAAATAAATTACAGGGTATTTTGTGGCTTCAGCAGGATTATAGCCTTCGGGAAGATAAATATTGAGAATTCTTTTTTCGTTTAATTCTTTTGATTGAATTTCGTCAATTACGCCAAGCACAAAAGGCTTTGAAGTTTCTATGGTTTTTGTTTTATTCTTTTGGCTGAATGCTAAAGTTGAAGAAAAAAGCAAAAAGGCCAGGGCAAAAAATTTGTTCATTGATAGTAAAGTAAAAATGTTTATGTAAAACGAAAATACAATTTTAATATCAGTAAATTCTTCTTTTGTTTTGGCCTTTTATATGTAATTGGAGAATTATTTTGCTTTTTCTGCAAAAATAGCATCCAAACCTTCCATAGCAATGGTAAAACCTTCTTTGAATCCCATTTGAATAATCATTTCTAGATCGGATAATTTTTCGTGCTTGATTACGACATCAACAAAAGTAGAACCATCTTTTTCAGAGAAAGTAACGTCCCAGTCAGAACGCGGAAATTCTTCGTTTAAGTTGCCTTCGCTATCGCAAAAAGCATCTAGCCATTTTACGTTTGTCTTCGGATTTATTGAAGTATAATCGGCAATAGCCCAATGTTCTTCACCTTCAGGGCCAACCATTGCATACAATCGTCGTCCGCCTTTTTCAAAATTCATGCTTTTTGTTTTTGATTTCCACGGAGCTGGCGCCCACCACAAATCTAGAATTTGAGGTTCTGTCCAAGCCGACCATACTTGTGGCAATGAAGCATTAAATTCACGTTTTACATTTACAGTTTTATTTTCTTTGTCTACAGTAAAATTCATTAAAAGATTTGATTTCATTTTCTTTAGATTTTAAGTTGTAAATCGTTAATTAGATTGGTTTATTTTTCTGCTAAGATTTTGTCCAAACCTTGCATTGCCGAAGTAAAACCTTCTCTAAAGCCCATTTCAATTATTTTTTGTAATTCTTCAAAACTGTCACGTCTAATGGCGATGTCAACAATTGTAGAACCTTTTTGTTCAGAAAAAGAGATATCCCAATACGAACTAGCAAATTCTGAATTCGGATTTCCTTCTGCATCAGAAAAAGTAGCAGAATGTTTAAAGTTAGTTTTCGGAGAAATAGAAGAATACTCAAAATAACTCCAACGTTCTGTACCGTCTGGACCAACCATGGCATATAATCTTTTTCCGCCTTCTTTAAACTCCATTGTTTTGGTTTTAGATACAAAAGGAGCCGGCGCCCACCATAAATCTAAAATTTCAGGTTCTGTCCAAGCAGACCAAACGTTAGACAATGGCGCGTCGAATTCGCGTTTTACATTTACAGTTTTATTTTCCTTATCTACAGAAAAATTCATTAATAAATCAGTTTTCATTTTCTTTAGCTTTTAAGTTTAGTAATACTTGATCCAATTGGCTAAAACGCTGTTCCCAAATTGCTTTAAACTGCTCTAGCCATTCATCAACTTCTTTCATTTTTTCAATTTTGAGCTGATAATAAATTTCTCTGCCCAATTTTTTTTCTTCCAATAAATCACATTCATTTAGTATTTTAATGTGTTTAGAAACCGCCTGTCTTGTAGTTTGAAACTGCTCTGCAATAGCATTTGGTGTTAATGCAGTAGAAGAAATCAAAACTAATATTGCTCTTCTCGTCGGATCGGCAATAGCTTGAAAAATATCTCTTTTCATTTTTCTGAATATAAATTCGCAACTAATCAGTTGCAAATATACGCAACTTTTCGGTTGCACAATTAAAAAATATGATTTTTTTTCAATGAAAGAACCTAAACAAAAAAAAGACGCATCAAAAATGCGTCTTTTTCTTTATAATCATGTTATATAATTATCGTCTAATTTTATTCTTTACAATGATGTCTTTTAGCTTGGCTTTCAGGTCTTCACCTGTATCATAAACCATTTGTTCGTTATTCGGAAACGGAACGGCACGTTTGTCAAAATACGACAGATAATTATCTTCACAAGCACCTCTGTTTCCTTTATAAGTCGAGTAAATATTTTCAAAAACATATTCGCTGCTTATTGGGAAAGTCTGAACCAGCTGATTGCTTTTTAAGTCTACATAATCTACTTTTGCCGTTACCAGACAAGATTTAAACTGTCTGAATTCGTAAACCGTTGCGCGAAGAGTCTTGTAATTCTCTACTTTAATTTCTTTACCTAAACTATCTTTTACTGGTCTTCCGCGGCTGTCTAAAAGTGTTTTTACGCCATCTTTAACTTGTCTTTCTTTCACAAACTCTTTCTCTTTGATTTGTTCTGGAGAAATTGCAATCTGTCTGAAACTAAGAATCAAGCTATAATCGTACGACACATTTTTTTGTCTTGCGCTATGATAAACCGTCCATTTATCATTCAATCCGTAAGTTTTAAAATCTAACAAATCGTCTTGAAGCATTTTCGGGATTACCATATTGGTTTCGTTTTTAGCATAAACATCCACAAAATCAGTTCCTTTGAACTGAGCGTCGTCCATTAGTTTTTTAGTGTTTTTGTAGCCAGGATTAATGCTTTCCAAATAAGCAAAATCGTCGTATGCTTTTCTAAAATCTAATTTATTATTCGATTTCAAAAGCGTAGAAGCGTTTTCATATAAATATTTAGAAAGTGCATTTTTACTGTTTACAATCTCATTTGAATAATTATCAAACGGAAAATTTGCATTTCGTCCCAATTTCAATAAAGGCAAAGGCAAAATCGGCCTGATTTTTTCCTGACGATTATTGAGCTGTATATAAGTGTTGTAGATGCGCTCGGCATTTGCAGGATTATTTTCTTTGTTCAGCATTTCCAAATTGCGTAAATCGCGGTCTTTGGCTTTTGCAAAAGCTTCTTCAAGCAGATAAACATAATCTTGTTTTCCTTTAGAATCTTTTTTGGTGCGAAGCGCCTCAACAGCGCGATCAATTGCACCGTCGTAATTTCCGTCGCTAAGCATTGATTGTGTTGTTTTTACCCCACAAGAAGAAAGGGCTAAAAACAATATAGAAACTAGAAAAGTAATTTTTTGCATAGTGTGTTTTTTGAAGTTGCAAATATATTTTATTTAACTTTCAACAACTATGCCTTTTTCTAATTTATTTAAGGAGCAGAAATGCTGTTTTCAAAATAAACATCTGTCCCACTGTACATATATCTTTTGCATTCGCTATTGCAGCCACATCTAATCTTCCCATGTTTCGATCAAGTTATTATTCCATAATTTCTGAGCAAACTCCTTAAAGACTTTTTGACCTTTTTTAAAGTTTTCATCAAACTTGAATTCGCCACCTTCAAATTGCTTTTCGCCATTATCTGCAACTCCTATTTGAACCTTATTCTCGCCGCGCATTGCATATTTTGTGTTTCCTTCGTACATAATAATTTTCATCTCAGACGGACTTACATCTCCGTGGCAAACGGTTTTATACATAAGCCAGACTTCAGCAATTCCGTTGTTGTTCAAATCTGTAACTTGAAATGTGTTTTTAATAAACGAAGCAACAAGATCGACAGGACAATCTGAAATGAAATCGTAAACTCGCCAAGTTTGCTTAGCTTGATTTCCTGAAATGATATAATGGTAGGCAAATAATTCAGCATCAGAACCATCGGTTTCGTGTACAAACTTTTTATTGATGTGGTAACCTGTTTCAGTAGTAATTACAATATTATCTCCTGATTTATCTTTCCAACGAACAGCATTTTTAATATGACCTTCATATTTTATTGATTTAGGAAATTGAGTTGAATCGATTTTTTCAACAGTTAAAACAAAAGGTTCTTCTGTTGATTTCTCAGTTGACGCAGAAGTTGTAATTTCCTCTTTTTTATCTGATTTGCAACTTGAAAAAAGAACGATAGCTAATAATAGGATTGTAATTTTTTTCATGAAACGCATTTATACAATTTAATAGTTGAGTTGTTTTTTTATTTAAAGAAAAATTAATCTATCAGCATACCGCTTTCTTCGTCAAATACTTTTCGTTCTTCTTCACTCATTCGGTCTCTTAAAACACGAATGGTGTAACCACCATATAGTTTTCCGTTTATAAGATACATCCAGTCACTAATTTTAGAAGTTTCAATATCGATTTTGTCGCCTGCTTTATATTCTGTAATGTATTCGGGATCACTGTTTAAAATTCCAGAATAATTTCCGTCTATATACTTAATTTCCCTAATCCACATATGTTCTATGCCTTTTGAATTAGAAAACTTAACTTTTAAAGAATGGCTATCGGCATTAAAATTGGACAATCCTTTATTGAATTCATCTAGAGTTTCATTTGCTTCCAAAATTGCAGCATTCATTTCTGGATCTTCACTTTCTACGTTGTAAATTGTTGGTTCGCCTTCTCTTTCTATTTTATTAGAATCTTTGCAACTTGCTAAACAAAAAAGACTTGTTAGTATTAAAATATAGCTTTTCATTATTATGCTACTGTTTGATTTTTAGTTTGTTATTTGTTTTTTTATTAAGACAATCTGTCCTAAATGATAATAGCTATGCTCAATCATAGCTTCGATATTTCTTTTATAAGTTCCGTATTTGGCATCTACAAAAACATCATCGAGTTTTTTATCGGGCATTTGTTCTATTAGTGAAGCAAATTCTTCGGCATCATTCCAGAATCTATTTAAAAAAACATTCCATTGTTCTTGCGAATGAATTGGCGGAAAATCAAAACTAAATTTGTCTTTTATATCCAAAGTTCCACCTTTAAAAACCTCATTAAGTCCCTTAATGTAATAATGAATATGCTGAGCCAGAACTGCAATTGTATTTAAGTTCTTTATGGGATTAACCGCAATTTTCCAATCTAGATTCTCGAGCTGATCTTTAAAATTGGTGTTTGCAATCCAAGTTCCGTTTAAAATGACTTCTCTAAAACGATTTGCAATTTCGGTTGTACTTTTCATATTCAAAATAGTTTAGAAGTTAAATTACGATTAATTTATTCCTGCTGAATCCATTCGTATTTTCCATTTTTAAGATAAATAACGCCGCCTCCGCAACTTTCTTCGGCGTGAATAAAGATTCCGTCGTTTGGCAATTTTATTTTGTCTTCTTCTGCAACTTGTTCTTCGCCAATGATTTCTCCGTCTTCATTTACATTTTCAAAATAAACCTCATTTTTGGGCGCTTTTTCAAATATTCCTGCCCAATCAATTTCGTCAAAACCTTGATTTAAAATATCATTTCCAAAACCTAAATAATCAGTTCTTTTTCCGTTTCCGTAAGTGATTTTAAGACCGCTTTTTTGGTTTTTTGTACTTCTAAAAATTTCTACAGTTTCATCTAAATTATCTCCGTCAAGATCACATAAGATTTTGTTGATTTTATGTTTTGTAGATAACACAATCGTATCTGTTTTTTGTGTTTCTGGTTCTTTCTTTTCAGTTACCTTCAAAGAATCTTTTGGAGCAATTTTAGAAGTTTCTGTTTTTACTTCTTTTTTACAAGAAATAGTAAGTACAGACAAAAGGAGTAGAGTTTTAATTTTCATATTAGGCTTAGATAAATTTTAAAATGCTAATATAAAAAATTACGTATGAAAATATATGGTTTTGCGAACTATTGGATATTATCCTTACAAATCGTATTATGAATTGCCTCTAGCTTTAGCTGGAGCGTAGTGTGTATTGAAAAGAAAGGGCTTTAGCCAAATGAATAATTTTGGCTAAAGCCCTTTCGAGACTTTTATGAAACCCCAGCTAAAGCTGGAGGCAACTGAAAATATATTTATTTAGACTTTCTGATCTTAACTTGATATACAATTTCCCAAAAGATAATTGAGAAAACAGCATTTGCAAAAATGGCAGTTTTAACCTGATATGGATCGTAATTTACAAGCAGATGCAAATTGGTAAACTGTAAGGCCAAAAACATGGACAAAGCTGCAATTCCAACCGCACAAAGTACATTGAGCAAAGGTTTCCATTTTAGGGCTGTAAAAGCATAAATAAGATTCAGAATACCAAAGCCAACTCCTAAAGTTACAAAACCATCACCTTTAAATTTCTCATTTAATTCAAGAAAAAAATGCGTAGAAGTAAGGTATAAAAAGAAAAGAATAGAATAAATTAGGATTCGTACTTGTGGTTTCATCTTGTATTATTTAATATGATAATTTTTTTAGATACGAAGATACTATTTAATGTCTTAAAATGTCGTTAAGATAATTTTAGACCTATTTCCAAAAATTCTTTACTGTGTTAAAATGCTCTTCATTATCTTCTGCATCAGTGTATACATATAAATTATCCCAATAAATAACACCTCCAATTTTGACGAAAATTTTGTAATATCCTGTAGTAAGGGTTTTTATATCAAGTTTAGGGTTACTTGTAGACAATTCGTTTAAAGAAAGTTTAGAACTTGATATAATAGATTGTTCGCTATACAAGCTACTGTTTAAAATAGTGCTGAAATCAACACTTTGATAAATTTTTTCGGGAGTTGCTGGAACTAACCATATTGCTGTAATGTTTTCTTGCGCAGAAATGTAAAGATTGTTGTTGTTACGTGCAGGATTTGGGAAAATTAAAAATTTGTTTTTGACAAAAGTATTTGGGTTACCGAGTTTTAATCCCATATCGTCTGTAGTTTGTCTAAAATCAACTCCTGTTACAAGATTTATAGAAGTCTTATCGGTTTGAGGCGTTTTATCGTCATTGCTGCAGCTTATCGCTAAAAGAGATATAAGAATAAAAAGTATTTTTTTCATGTTTAATTTATTTCGAATGTTTTGAAAAACGTAAAATAGCTCTGATTAAGGTTTTATGGCAAAAGTGTTTCTATTTTGGTTTCCGATTTTTCTTTTAGCGGACTATCTGCTTTCAAACTCCAAATGATAAGAAATTTTCCTTTTACAACATATTCTTCTGGATGTTCGTCTGTTGGTTCGCCAGCTTTTCCCCACAGTAAACCTTGCAGAAAACGATCGCCTTTAAAAACGTGGTCAAATTCAAAATACATAATAGAGCCTTTGTCACCTTTGTTTTTAAAACTTTGAATGGCTTTACTTTTTACAGTTCCAACAATATTGCTGTAGGTTTCAATATCAGTATAAAAATTACAAGCCTGAGGCGACACACAAATATTACCGTCGTTTGGTGTATAGCCTTTTGGAATTTCTTTTGGTTTTAGTTTTAAATCAGCTAGGGTTTGGCTGAATGAATTTGTTGTCAATAATAGTAATAGTGTTGATAGTAGGATTGTAGGTTTCATGGTTTTGGGGATTGATTTGGTATGCTAAAATAATATTTTAATTTGAACTTGAAACAGAAAGATCGTTTTACAAAGATTATATTTTTGACGTGTTTTTATTTGTTTTCTGCTTTATTATAACATAGCAAATTAAGGCAGGTGCAAGCATAAATATGAATAAAGAACCAATCCAATAATTTCGCATTTCATACGAGAAGGCACCATTAATTATATTGTTTTGTCTTCTGTAAAGAATTACATTTTTAGCAATTTTGATTCTCCAGATTTCAATTTTATTTTCTCCCAAATAAGCACTTTCTTCTACAATATTTTTTGGTATAGAAATTCCTGTTTTTAATTTATCTGATTTGCAAAAACCATAAAATATCCAAGAAGTTTTATTGCTACCAATAGACGATGGAGGGATTTTATTGTTTATATATAAAATGTCTTTATAATAATATTTATTAGGATTTAGAGAGGCATAAAATGTCTTGGTTTTTTCAAAATCATTTATAACTTCAATTGTGGTTATTGACAGTCCTAGAAATATTAATATTAAGCAAAATGTTTTCATGGCTTTTTTTCTTTACAAAAGCGTACGTGCTTATTGCAGTGAATTATTTTTTTATTTGATTTGTTCCCAATTTTGATTTTTTCTTAGATTAAAGAGCATTTCGTAGGTTCTTTTTAAGCCATAAGTACCAATTAGCCCATAATCATTAATATTTTTTGTTTTTCCATTATCAAAAGTTATTTTGAGTTCAGATCTTTGGTCATCAGTCCAGTAAACCCAATAACTATTTTGTAATGTAGAAAAATCAATGTAATTTAAAATGTCAATTAATTCATTGAATTCTTTTTCAGAAATCACTGTCTTAAATTTTCCCTCATCTGTTTTTTCAGGATTTTGATTTATCTCATCACTAAAATTATATTTCTCTGCACAAAATATAGCTGTCCTGTTTTTGTTTATTTCTAATTTAAAAACTGGGCAACTTCCAAAACATGGCTCTGTTGAATATTCAATTTTCTCAATAACATGCTTTTTCGGATTTTCATTGTATTCGATAAAATCGTCAAACTTATAAGTTAATTTTGATCTGGTTTTTTCGTGATAGTTTAGTTTTTGATTTGGAACCCATCTTGATGAATAATTGACTAAAAAAGGTTTGTTGTTATCGTATTCTACTTTTGGAGCAATTGGATTAAACCTATCTTTATTAATGTCTATTATTTTAAATCCATTTTTAAAGTTCATTAGAACGATTGTAGTGAAATCGTAAGACATTTCGTTTCCATTATCATCATAAGATTTAACTTTATTATTATCACCAATTGCTAGCAAATCGGTTAAGCCATTATTGTCAAAATCAGCTTTTGTAAAAGGAACATTAATTTGTAACTGTTTTGCTAAAATTCTGTTGAGGCTGTCTTGTTTATTTCGTTTAAAATCTTGAATGTTTTTTAATTTAAACTCGCTGTAGTTTGTGTCGGTTTTACGAATAAAATTTTCAATTTCTTTATCAGAAGTTAATTTGTCAATTTGTGTAATAGTTTTTTTTGCCTTTATAAAGTCAATCTTCTTGTTTTTTTCTTTTTGACAAGAAATAAATACAAATAATATAACTAGAACTTTTACTATTTTCATTTTAAATGATTTTAAACTTTTGGGTTATAAAAAAAGCACAAAATAAAAAGATATTTGTGCTTTTGTAAAACGTGTATTTATGAGAATATTTTCTTTATTTAATTATAAGCTGTCCGTTTGAATCATAAATAAAAGTCCAGGTGCTGGTACTTTCAAGGCTTAAAACATTATTATTGTACTGACTTATGGTATATTTTTTAAAGTTGTTTTTTGAAAGTGAACGATAGAAAAACTCATCTACAAATTGTAAATCTTTACATGGATTTTCGGAGCTGTCATAATCTTCAAAAGTTCGTATCGTTTTTTCGCCTTTATTAACACCGTTATGCTGTTCAAAATATTCTGATTTTGTCAAATTGCCTTTAGCGTCGTAATAAAAATTTTCTGTATACGATAAAATATAATCTGCAGGATCAGTAGCATCATATGGCATATTGGGATACGTTGTTACTATTTTTACAAGCTTATTTTGACTGTAGGTAAAGTTTTGTTTTTTAGAATTATAAGTATTTAATAAATTGGGAATCTCTTTTGTCTCAATTTGATTTGAAGCGTTTAAGGTGAGTATTCTAGTGTCTTTTGCTATGGTAAAGTCTGGGTGATTAGAAAAATTTTCGATCACTACACTATTGTTATTGTAAGTGAAAGAAGTATAAACTTCGCTTGTAAAAAAATCGCCTAAACCAGTAGAGGTGGAACGAGGTATATATCCGCCGCTTTTTTTAGTAAGCCTTTGATTTGAATCGTATTCAAAAGTGAATTTTGAACTCGAGGCAAGACCGGAATTAAATACATTGGCATTTAATTCTGTAACCAGTGACTTATTTTCGGAGTTGTTTTCTGTAGAGTCTTCATTAGAGCAGGAAATTACGAAAAAGGCAATAAATAAAAATTTAGCAAATTTCATTGGTTAAATATTATTTGGGTTTTTAAGAGGTTAAGGAATTATTTTTCTTTTAGTAATTTTTCTAAATATTCAACTTTGTCTTTTTCAGCCTGAACCAAACGTTCGTAAAGTTCTACAACTTTATCAAGTGGATTAAATGTGCAAGAATTGTTAGTGTCTCCACTTCCTTGAGCTCCATTATTTGCGCTATTATCGTAAAAGCTATTAAAGAAATTAAAAACAGATTCTTCTGAAAAATTTTCAATTGCTTCTGTAGTTACGCCCAATACTTTTGCAATTTCTGCAAGTCTTTCTTCATCAATAGTTTCACTTGCTTCGATCGTAGAAACATATTGCTGACTTACGCCAATTGCAATTGCAAGCGCTTCCTGCTTCATACCTTTAAGCTCTCTGATTCGGCTAATGTTTCTGCCGATATGTTTTGGTTTTGCTGTTGTGCTCATAATTTCAAAGGTATTTAATTTTTTTGATTTTATTGAAGAGTAAATATATGATTTTTCTGAGGTAAGATTTAATATTCCAATTTTCTATTTACAGTTGCAATTATCCTTAATCTTGTCATTTCGACGTAAGGAGAAATCTTCGCAAGTAGCTCCGCAAAGATTGGAAATTAGATACAGAGATTAAGTATCAATTATCTGCAATCTTGTCATTTCGACGAAGGAGAAATCTTCGCAAGTAGCTCTACAAAGATTGAAAATGTTATTCAAATAAATAATTAAGAAAATCTAAATCAGGATTAATGGTTTTTATCAGCTCGATTTTCTTTTCTCTGCGCCAATCTTTTATTTCTTTTTCTCGAGAAATTGCTTCTTGAATTCATGTAAACTTTTCATAATATAATAAGAATGTTGCGTTGTATTTTGATGTGAAAGTCTTGCTTCCGTTGATATTGTTTTCTTTATGCTGACTTAAGCGGATTCTTAAATTATTTGTAACTCCTGTGTAGAAAACGGTTTTGTATTTGTTTGTTAGTATGTAAATGTAATAGGTATGATAGCCTTCTTGATGTAGCATTTTTTGGGCTAAAGATAAATATTTTTTTAGGATTTTTCTTTCTTTTTAGTTTTTGTTTTTTGATATGCTTTGTAGAGCTACTTGCGAAGATTTCTCCTTCGTCGAAATGACAAAACTGTGTGGTTACTTTGTGTAGACTTCGACTTCCCTCAGCCTGACAAGACGTTTGCAAAATAATCTAAAATCAAAACTCAAAAATCTGAAATAAAAAAATCCCGCCTCAATTAAGAAACGGGATTAAAATGATATTCTCTTTTTTTCTATTGTTAAACCGTAGCTGCAATTTCTTGTGGCAACGGAATTTGATTTTTAAGTAAATCTTCGAATGTTTCAGCTTGGCGAATCAAGATTCCTTGACCGTTCATCCAAAGAACTTCGGCTGGTTTGTATCTTGAATTGTAGTTTGAAGACATTGAGAAACAATATGCTCCTGCGTTTCTGAATGATAAAATATCGCCCTCAGTAATTTCTTGAATTCTGCGGTTGTTTGCAAAAGTATCTGTCTCACAAATGTATCCTACAACTGAGTAAAAACGCTCTTTTCCTTTTGGGTTTGAAATGTTTTCGATATGGTGTGAAGATCCGTACAACATTGGACGAATTAAATGGTTGAAACCACTGTCAACTCCTGCAAAAACTGTAGATGTTGTTTGTTTTACTACGTTTACTTTTACTAAGAAATGACCTGCTTCACTCACCAAGAATTTTCCTGGTTCGAAAATCAATGTTAAATCTCTTCCGTATTCTGTACAGAAAGCGTTGAATCTTTTAGATAATTTTTTACCTAATTCTTCGATGTCTGTTTCGATATCGTCTTTTTTGTAAGGAACTTTGAATCCGCTTCCGAAATCTAAGAATTGTAAATCTTTGAAATGTTTAGCTGTATCAAACAAGATTTCAGCAGCATACAAGAATACTTCGATATCTAAAATATCAGATCCTGTGTGCATGTGAATTCCGACAATGCTCATTTTTGTGTTTTCAACAATTCGCAAGATATGCGGAATCTGGTGCACAGAAATTCCGAATTTACTATCAATGTGTCCAACAGAAATGTTAGCGTTTCCGCCCGCCATTACGTGTGGATTGATACGAATACATACTGGAATATGTGGATGTTTTGTTCCGAATTGCTCCAGAATAGATAAATTGTCGATATTGATTTGTACACCCATTGCGGCTACTTCTTCGATTTCTTCTAGAGAAACGCCGTTTGGTGTAAAGAAAATTTTCTCAGGGTCATAGCCAGCATGAAGTCCTAACTGAACTTCCTGAATTGATACAGTGTCTAAACCAGACCCCATGTTCTTTAATAACTGTAGAATCGCAACGTTTGACAATGCCTTCATGGCGTAATTAACTCTTAAGTTTTCTACCTTAGAGAAAGCTTTAGTTAATCTGTTGTACTGAGATTGGATTTTTTCAGCATCGTAAACATACAATGGACTTCCAAATTGGTCTGCTAACTGCAGTAAATCTTTTGCTTGCATTTTTAAATCATTTTGGGCAAAGTTATTACACTTTTATCTATCAGCAAATAATTTGCAGAAAAATAACAAATTATAACAAATTGTTTTATTTTGAACAAAAAGTTGCTGTTTTTGGAATTTTATAACCTTTTTCTAAGATGCTAAGGTTCTAAGTTGCTAAGGTACTAAGTTTTTTTGCCATGAATTTATGAATTAACTTATTCTTAAATGCTGTTTTAATTATTTTTTTGCCACAGATTATATAGATTAAATGGATTTTTTTTGGGCCCCGAATTACGCGAATTTCCACAAATTTTTAATCGTAGATTTTTCGCAAAAAATGCTCAAAATATAGCCCGTGGTTTCAACCACGGGAAACGTTGCGGATTGGGCTTAGTCATTTATTGCGCCCCCGTGGTTGAAACCACGGGCTATATTTGAATATAGAAACCAAAGAGAAGAGAAAAATTAGTGGAAATTTGTGCAATTCGTGGCAAACAAAAAAATCCATTTAATCTATATAATCTGTGGCAAACAAAAAAACAAAACCCCTGAATATTAAATTCAAGGGTTTGTTAGTAGTTATGTTGTTTATCGGAATATAGATTAAATAAGATGCAAGGAAAAAAACTTAGAACTTTAGCATCTTAGTACCTCAGAACCTTAAAAATTATAAGCTCGGTAAATCTCCTTTTCCTTTAGTAGGCAAGTTTGTAGATCCCATAAGGAACAAATCTACTTCTCTTGCTGCTTCGCGACCTTCTGAAATAGCCCACACAATTAATGATTGTCCTCTTCTCATATCACCAGCAGTGAAAATGTGAGGAACGTTTGTCTGATAGTTATGCGCTTTGTAATTGCTTCTAAAATCAGTTTCGATTCCTAATTGCTCGCTTAATGTTTTCTCCGGACCTGTAAATCCAAGAGCCAATAAAGCTAAATCGCAAGGCCAGATTTTTTCTGAACCTTCTTTTTCGATTAATTCTGGACGCTGACCTGGAGTCATTTTCCATTGCACTTCAACTGTTTTTAATCCAGTTAATTCACCTTTATCATTAGAGATGAATTCTTTTGTATTGATTAGCCAGTTTCTGTCGCAACCTTCTTCGTGAGAAGAAGATGTTTTTAACTGCAACGGCCAGAAAGGCCAAGGCGTTGACTCGCTTCTTCCAACTGGAGGTTTTGGTAAAATCTCAAAGTTAGTAACCGATTTTGCTCCGTGTCTGTTTGAAGTTCCAATACAGTCAGAACCCGTATCTCCACCGCCAATAACGATTACATCTTTACCAGTTGCTTTAACCTGATCTGGAATTGATTCTCCAAATAAAACTTTAGTCTGCTGCGTTAGGAAATCCATTGCCTGAACAACACCTTTGCTTTCGATTCCTTTAGTTGGCAAGCTTCTTCTTTCAGTTGCTCCTCCGCATAAAACGATAGAATCAAATGCGTTTAATTCTTCAACGCTGAAGTTAACACCAACATTTACATTCGTTTTGAAAGTGATTCCTTCTGCTTCTAGAATTGCTACACGGCGATCGATGATTCCTTTTTCTAATTTAAAGTTTGGAATTCCGTAACGTAATAAACCTCCAATTGCGTTGTCTCTTTCAAAAACAGTTACAGTGTGACCTGCTCTGTTTAATTGTTGAGCCGCAGCTAATCCAGCAGGCCCAGAACCAATAACAGCAACTGTTTTTCCAGTTCTTGTTTTTGGTGCTTGTGGTTTAATCCATCCTTCAGCGAAACCTCTTTCTACGATGCTTTTCTCGATGTTTTCGATAGAAACCGGATCTTTGATGATTCCTAATACACATGATTTCTCACATGGAGCAGGGCATAAGCGTCCTGTAAATTCAGGGAAGTTGTTAGTAGATTGTAAAATCTCTAACGCGCTCTGCCATTCTTCCTGATGCACCATGTCGTTGAAGTCAGGAATTAAATTTCCTAACGGACAACCACTGTGGCAAAAAGGAATTCCACAGTCCATACATCTTGATCCTTGTTCTTTTAATTTATCTTTTGGTACCGGAATAGTAAATTCGTTGTAGTTCGAAACACGTTCTGCTACTGCTAAATTACTTTCATCGGCTCTGTTATATTCTTTAAATCCGCCTATTTTACCCATGACATTTAAATAAATTTAGTTGTGAGTTGTAAAATGTGAGAGGTGAGTTAAAAAAACTTAGCACCTCTGCACCTTTGTATCTCAGAACCTTTTAATTAAGCTATTAATTCTTCTATTTTTTTCTCTTCTGCAATTCTTTGTAATGCTTTTTTGTAATCAGTTGGCATTACTTTTACGAAGTGCTGTTGTTGGTTTTCCCAGTCTGCTAAAATTCTTTTTGCTAATGGACTGCTTGTGTACAATGAATGGTTTTTGATCAGTTTTCTTAGTTTCGTAAGATCTTCTTCTTCCATTGGATCGAATGCAACCATTTCCATGTTACAAACTGTCGAATCGAATTTCTTATTTGGATCGTAAACATAAGCTACACCACCGCTCATACCAGCTGCGAAGTTTCTTCCTGTTTTTCCTAAAACTACTACTGTACCACCGGTCATGTACTCGCATCCGTGATCTCCAATTCCTTCAACAACTGCTGTTGCTCCAGAATTTCTTACACAGAAACGCTCTCCGGCCATTCCATTAATATAAGCCTCTCCGGTAATAGCTCCGTAAAGGGCAACGTTTCCAATAATGATATTGTCTTCAGGTTTGAAAGTTGCAGTAGGAGGTACTTTTACAATTAATTTTCCTCCAGACAGCCCTTTTCCTAAATAATCATTACAGTTTCCGTGAATTTTAAATGACAATCCGTTTGTTGCAAAAGCACCAAAACTTTGTCCGGCAGAACCTTCAAAATCAACTAAAATAGTGTCATCAGGTAATCCTTGTGCGCCGTAGATTTTTGAGATTTCGTTACTCAAAATCGCACCTACAGAACGGTCTGTATTTTTAATTTTAAAAGTTACTCTTGTTTTCTCTTTTCTATAGATAGACGGAAT
>NZ_DHEI01000049.1:0-5312 GCF_002399805.1 Flavobacterium sp. UBA4854 | reverse complement strand
GTATTATGATTTGGCTCTGTTTTCGCTTTTTCCGGTTTGTATAGAATTGATGACAAGTCTAAACCATTTGCTTTATAATGTTTGATGGCTTTGTTCACATTTAATTTTTGTGACTGACCTACCATTTCTTTTAAAGTTCTGAAACCTAATTGAGCCATGATTTCTCTTAACTCTTCGGCAATAAAATACATGAAGTTGATTACGTGCTCTGGCGTTCCTTTGAAATTTTTTCTCAATTCAGGATCCTGAGTTGCAATACCAACTGGGCAAGTATTTAAGTGACAAGCTCTCATCATGATACATCCAGAAGCTACAAGCGGAGCCGTTGCAAATCCGAATTCCTCAGCTCCTAATAAAGCTGCAATAGCAACGTCACGTCCTGTTTTCAACTGTCCGTCACATTCTAAAACTACACGGCTTCTTAAATCGTTTAAGATCAAAGTTTGCTGTGCTTCAGCTAAACCAAGTTCCCACGGAATACCTGTGTGTTGTAAAGATGTTAAAGGTGCAGCTCCCGTTCCTCCGTCATAACCAGAAATCAAGATAACATCAGCTTTTGCTTTGGCAACACCGGCAGCGATGGTTCCAACTCCAACTTCAGAAACCAATTTCACGTTGATACGAGCTTCACGATTTGCATTTTTCAAATCGTAAATCAACTGAGATAAATCCTCAATTGAGTAAATATCGTGGTGAGGAGGAGGCGAAATCAAACCTACATAAGGAGTAGAGTTTCTGGTTTCAGCAATCCAAGGCACTACTTTTTCTCCAGGTAACTGACCACCTTCACCAGGTTTTGCTCCTTGAGCCATTTTAATCTGGATTTCTTTAGCGTTTGTCAAATAGTTGATCGAAACACCAAAACGTCCTGATGCAACTTGTTTGATTGCAGAGTTTCTAGAATCTCCGTTAATTTCTTTCTGGAAACGTTTTGGATCTTCTCCACCTTCTCCAGAGTTACTTTTTCCGCCAATTCTGTTCATGGCAATCGCTAAATTCTCGTGTGCTTCTCTAGAAATAGATCCGTAAGACATTGCACCCGTTTTGAATTTCTTTACAATTTCTGTCCAAGGTTCTACTTCATCAATAGAAATTGGATCTAAATTGTTGAATTCAAATAAACCTCTAATTGTCATTAAGTTTGAGCTTTGCTCGTTAACGGCATTTGAGTATTCTTTATAACTTTCAGGGCTGTTTAAACGAACCGCTTGTTGTAATTTAGAAATAGTGGTTGGGTTAAACATGTGTTTTTCACCACCACGTCTCCATCTGTAAATACCTCCAATTTCAAGAGAAAGCAAGTTTGCAATTTTTGAATTTGGGAAAGCTTTTTGGAAACGTTTTTTAACCTCTTTCTCCACTTCCATTAAACCAATTCCTTCAATTCTTGATGGAGTGTAAGGGAAGTATTTAGATGTAAATGTTTTGTTTAAACCTAAAATCTCGAAAATCTGAGCAGCTCTGTACGAATGTAAAGTAGAGATACCAATTTTGTTCATGATTTTCACGATTCCTTTTGCAATTGCTTTGTTGTAGTTTACAACTGCATAATCTGCTTTTACTTTTGTAATGAAACCTTTTTCAACTTGATCGTGAATGATTTCGTTTACCATGTAAGGATTGATTGCACTAGCACCGTATCCGAACAATAAAGCAAAATGATGAGGTTCTCTTGGTTCAGCAGATTCGATAATGATTCCGAATTTAGAACGAACCTGTAAAATGTTCAATGAGTGGTGAATGTAAGAGCAAGCCAATAACATTGGAATTGGAGCTAATTCTTCGCTTACACCTCTATCTGATAAAATGATAATATTGCATCCTTTATTAACTGCTTTAAAAGTAGCCTGAACACATTTTTCAAGAGCACGCTCTAAACCGTTAACTCCTTTTTCTATTTTATACAAAGTAGAAATAGTAGCCGATTTGAAATCTGCGTGATCGATATTTCTGATTTTATCCAAATCCTCATTAGAAATAACCGGATTTTGGATTTTTAATTTTTTACATTGTTTCGATTCAATTTCGAAAATATTGAAATCGCCACCAATTGCTAAACTGATGTCAGTAATAATTTCTTCACGAATACCATCCAACGGCGGGTTTGTAACCTGAGCAAACAATTGTTTGAAGTAATTGTACAACAACTGTGGCTGATCTGAAAGAACCGCCAAAGGTGTATCGTTACCCATAGAACTGATTGCTTCAGCTCCGTCGCTTCCCATTGGGTTGATGATTGTTTTTAAATCTTCAATTGTATAGCCAAACAAACGCTGTCTTGTTAAGAAATCTAATTTTTCAACAGGAGTTGGGTTGTTTGTGTAAGGAACACTAGCTAATGGCAATAAGTTTTCGTCAACCCATTGCTGGTAAGGACGTTTTGTAACTATCGCTTTTTTAACTTCTTCGTCTTCGATGATACGGCCTTCGTTCATATCAACCAAGAACATTTTTCCTGGCTCCAAACGACCATGCTGAATTACATCTTCCGGATCAATGTCTAATACACCAATTTCAGACGACATGATTACGAATCCGCTTTTCGTTAATGTATAACGAGAAGGACGCAATCCGTTTCTGTCTAGTAAAGCACCAATTACGTTACCATCTGTAAACGGAATAGAAGCAGGACCGTCCCAAGGCTCCATGATACAAGCGTTGTATTCATAGAAAGCTCTTTTCTCAGGAGACATTGTCTGGTGTTTTTCCCAAGCTTCAGGAACCACCATCATCATTGCCTCTGGAAGAGAACGTCCAGTCATTAATAGAAGTTCAATCACCATATCCATAGAAGCAGAATCTGATTTTCCTTCTAAGATAATTGGGAATAATTTTTTGATATCATCACCAAAAACTTTGCTCTGCATAAGCTCTTCACGAGCACGCATACGGCTTACGTTTCCACGAAGTGTATTGATCTCACCATTATGACACATATATCTAAATGGCTGCGCTAAGTCCCAAGATGGGAATGTATTTGTAGAGAAACGTTGGTGTACAAGCGCTAAACGCGTCACCAAGTCTGGATCTTTCAAATCTATATAATAACGGCTGATGTCTTCCGGCATCAATAGTCCTTTATATATTATAGTAGTTGTCGATAAACTAGTAAAATAAAACATGTGGCTTTCAGAAGTTTTAGATCCTCTTACGGCATGTTCAGCAATTTTTCTAGCTGCAAAAAGTTTTGCATTAAATTCATTTTCAGTTAAATCCTGTCCGTTTTTAGAAACGAAAACTTGTTTAACTGTTGGTTCTTTTTCTGCGGCGATTTCACCTAAATTCTCAACGTCAACTGGCACATCTCTCCAACCTAAAACTTTTAAGTTTTGGTCTTTAATAGTAGCCTCAAATGCATTAATACAGAAAGAAACTTGGTTTTTGCTTTTTGGTAAAAAAACCATTCCTACTGCATATTCACGTGCTTCAGGGATTTCAAAGTCACAAACTTTCTTAAAAAAATCATGAGGAATGTCGAATAAAATTCCGGCTCCGTCTCCAGTTCTTCCATCAGAACTAACGGCACCACGATGTTCTAATTTAATTAAGATGTCTAATGCTTTGTGAATAATATCATTTGACTTAATACCATTCAAATTACAAATAAATCCTGCACCACAATTGTCGTGTTCAAATTCAGGCAGATAAAGCCCTTGTTCTTTAACTCTCATTCTTGATATTTTTTTTACAAAAATAAAGATTTCGTTAAACATAATGTATTGAAATTATGAATTCGCTTTCATTTTTATAGGAATATTAGAAAAAGGGTTCTTAAATGATAAAATTATCAGATAAAGCATTGCGAATTATCAAAATCATAATTGCGATTAAAATATATTAAGAAAAATCGTCGCTTAGGTATTGATATCAGTGAAGTTTTTGTTAAATCTCAAACGTTTTAGCGATTTTGTGTTAACTTTTTAGATACAATTGTTTAATGATTTTTTTTCTTTCGATTTAAATAGCTGAAGAATCATTTAAGGAGCCGTTATTAATTTAAAAAAGATTTTACTTTTCAGTTGTATTTTGTTACTTTTGTCGCACTTTTATTCTGAAATAAATTCAGAACCAGACAAATTCTATATTATGAACATACACGAATATCAAGGAAAAGAAATTTTAGCGAGTTACGGAGTACGCGTACAACGCGGAATCGTGGCTAATAATGCAGTTGAAGCTGTGGCCGCTGCAAAACAATTAACTGCCGAAACTGGGACAGGATGGCATGTAATTAAAGCACAAATTCACGCAGGTGGTCGTGGAAAAGGTGGTGGAGTTAAGCTGGCAAAAAACTTACAACAAGTTGAAGAGTTAGCAGAACAAATCATCGGAATGCAGTTAATTACTCCTCAGACTCCGCCTGAAGGTAAAAAAGTTAACAAAGTATTAGTAGCTGAAGATGTGTACTATCCTGGAGAAAGCGAAACTTCTGAATTTTATGTTTCTGTTTTATTGAATAGAGGTACAGGACGCAACATGATTATGTATTCTACTGAAGGTGGAATGGATATTGAAGAAGTTGCTGAGCACACTCCACACTTAATCTTTACTGAAGAAATCGATCCATCTGTTGGTTTACAAGGTTTCCAAGCAAGAAGAATTGCTTTTAACTTAGGACTTTCTGGAAATGCTTTCAAAGAAATGGTTAAATTCATCGATGCACTTTACAATGCTTACATTGGTTCTGATGCTTCTATGTTTGAAATCAACCCAGTTTTAAAAACTTCTGATAACAAAATCTTAGCTGTTGATGCTAAAGTTAACATTGACGATAACGCTTTATACAGACAACCTAAATATGCTGAAATGAGAGATATCCGTGAGGAGAATCCAATCGAAGTTGAAGCTAAAGAAGTTGGTTTGAACTATGTTGACCTTGACGGTACTGTAGGATGTATGGTAAACGGAGCTGGTCTTGCAATGGCAACTATGGATTTAATTAAATACGCTGGTTTTGAGCCTGCTAACTTCCTTGACGTTGGTGGAACTGCTGATGCTAAACGTGTTGAAACTGCTTTCAGAATTATCTTGAAAGATCCAAACGTAAAAGCGATCTTAATTAACATCTTCGGAGGTATCGTTCGTTGTGACCGTGTTGCTCAAGGTGTTGTTGACGCTTACAAAAACATGGGAGATGCTATCAATGTGCCAATTATCGTTCGTTTGCAAGGAACAAATGCTGAAATTGCAAAAGAATTAATTGACAACTCTGGTATGCCAATCTTATCTGCAGTTCAATTCCAAGAAGCTGCTGACCAAGTTAAAGCTGCTCTTTCTTAATTAAATAAGAAATCAATTTATATAGAAAATCC
>NZ_DHEI01000051.1:50312-76108 GCF_002399805.1 Flavobacterium sp. UBA4854 | reverse complement strand
TTGTTATCCATTTCATCCAGACCATGTGCATCAACATTTAATGCTTTTAAAGCTTCCAGGAATAACCACAGAACGAGCTGGTACATAACCTTTCATTTCAACTGGCTCATCACCTGTAACATCGATAATTTTTGTAGATGCTGTTAAGCATACGTTAGCTCCAAGAACTGCTTCTTTTCCAACGTGAACACCTTCAACAACGATACAACGAGAACCAATAAAAGCGCCATCTTCGATAATAACTGGAGCAGCTTGCAATGGCTCAAGAACACCACCAATACCAACACCACCACTTAAGTGCACGTTTTTACCAATTTGAGCACAGCTTCCTACAGTTGCCCAAGTATCAACCATTGTTCCTTCGTCTACATAAGCTCCAATGTTTACGTAACTTGGCATTAAGATTACACCGCTTGAAATGTAAGCACCGTAACGAGCTACAGCGTTTGGTACCACACGAATTCCTTTTTCAGCATAATTTCTCTTTAGCAACATTTTATCGTGGTATTCAAAAATACCAGATTCCCATGTTTCCATTTTTTGAATCGGGAAATACATTACAACTGCTTTCTTAACCCATTCGTTTACCTGCCATTTGTCACCAACTGGTTCAGCAACACGTAATTTTCCTGCGTCTACCAATTCGATTACTTCTCTAATGGCGTCAGTAGTTGTAGTTTCTTGCAATAAAGCTCTGTTTTCCCAAGCTTGTTCAATTATAGTCTGTAAAGAATTCATACGTTTAATTTTTTGGCAAAGATAAGGTATTTGTAGAAATGCAAAAAAGCAAAACGGTTTGAAAATGTTACATATTTAACTTTTTGTTTCTTATTTGTAAAATCAAAAAAGCTGTATCTGTTTTTAATTAATACCATTACCGCTAAAAGTTTTTTTTATATCAAAATATGACAAAAGTCAGGATTTGTGCTTTTTCTTCGCTTTAATTTCGCAGTGTTGATCAACATTCCATTCCATAAATAATCATATAAGCAGTAAAATATGAATCAAGAAAATCACCTTCAAAACAGAGTAATCATTGACAAAGAAGTAAGCTGGGATAAAACTCAGGTTATTATGAGTAAAACAAACGCATACGGAATTATAGAATACGCCAACGAAGTATTTGTAGACGTTTGTGGTTACGAAGATTATGAATTAATGGGCCAGCCTCATAATATCATACGCCACCCAGATATGCCAAAAGTTATTTTTAAAGTGCTTTGGGAGAATCTTAAAAACGGGAAAAACTTTCATGCTATTGTAAAAAACCTTGCAAAGTCTGGAAGATACTATTGGGTAATTACAGATTTTGAAATTGCCCGCGACGAAAACGATGTTATCGTAAATTATTTCGGAAGAAGACAAGCTGTACCGCAAGAAGTAATTGCGATGCATATTGAGCCTTTATACAAAAAGTTGTTACAGATTGAAGCAGCAAGTGGAGTAGAATTTAGCGAAAAGTACTTAATTGGTTTCTTAGAAGAGAAAAAGAGAACTTACGTTGAATATATTAAGGAGTTGATTTACGAACACGAAAAATCGCAATCTAAGTTTGCTAATTACTCAGAAGAAGAGGATGCAGGAGAAGAGGAAGAACACAGAGGTTTTTTCGGCCGATTGTTCGGAAGATAAATTGAGTTATTTTTTAGGTTTGAATATTTGGATAAAAATCCGTCTTGAAATATTTTCAAGGCGGATTTTTTATTTATCAATTATTAATCAAAACTTAGTTGATTGTCTATTACTCGATTGTTGAAAGATTGAATGTAACCTTTTAAAAAACGTTCAAGTTCGTTTGCTTTTGGTTTATTCGTTTCAATTAAATTATGTTTCAATAAAGTATCTTTTTTCCAATTGTATAAACCGATAGTACGATTGTTTGCAAAAGCAAGATAATAGTCATCGACAATGCAGTGGTAAGTGTCTTGAAGGTAATAAACCGCAAAATTTTGTTGAGATTTGAAGCTTTTTCCAAAAGATATTATTTCTGCTTTTATATTTAAATAATCAAGTATGCTAGGCATAATATCGATTTGTTGAAAGTTCTTCTCATCAGCAACATTGAAACTTGGATTTGAAGGATCAAAGAACAATATTGGAATTCTAAATTTACCAACATTTGTCTTATCTGCTTCTGAAGTTCCGCTAGAAGATGTGTGATCGGCTGTTATTACAAAAAGAGTATTGTTGTACCATTTTTCTTTTTTAGCACTTTTGAAAAATTTTCGAAGCGCAAAATCTGTATATGCAATACTTTCTTGGATTTCTGTATTTCCTTTTGGGAATTTACCTTTATACTTTTCAGGAATTATATAAGGATTGTGTGATGAAATCGTGAATATAGAACTAAAGAAAGGCTGTTTGAAAGAAGTAAGTTTTGCAGCGAAAAATTGTAAAAACTCTTCGTCAAAAATACCCCATTTTCCGTCAAATGCTGGACTTCCTACATATTGGTCTTTACCATAATATTCATCAAAACCTGCCACTTTACAATATTGATCAAAATTTTGACTTCCGTTAAAAGCGCCATGAAAAAAAGAAGTATTATAACCCTCCTTTTTCAAGATTTGCGGAAGACTTTTTGTCTTGTTTAATGCATAACCCGAGGTTATAAAAGAATTATTCATTAAACTAGGAATGCTTGATATAGTTGATGGAACCGCATCGATAGACACTTTTCCGTTAGCAAATCCGTTTTTAAAATAGTGAGCTTTTGTAATTAACGAATCTAAAAAAGGAGTTTGACCACAGTGAATGTTTTCGTTTCCAAAACTTTCTAGAATAATTACAACTACATTTTTTTTATCAGCAGGCAGTTTAGGGTTTATAGAAAGAACAGGATTATAGATTGATTTTAATTCAGAATCGCTATAATAATGCACTTTTTCAAGTTCTTTTTTCTTAAAAGCGGTTTTTAGAATAGTGAAAGGAGTATTTAAAACCAAAGCAGAGGTATTTAAATTTCCATATCGCATTCCGTCAACAATCTTAATAGGTTTTTTTTGTACACCTCCGCGTATCATTAATAGAACTACAAAAATTGAAATAACAGTATAAATGGCTTTTTGTACATAATCTCGTCTATTCAATTCTTTAGGCGTAATAGGGCTTTTTGCTTTAGGAAGTAGTTTCCATAAAACAAAACCTGTAATTATAAAGAGAATCGCGATATACCAAAACTCTTTTAAAAAAGAAGGAATTAATCGGATTACATCATGCTCCATTCCGTCTGCGGTAATCATTGCGTAGGTGCTTCTTCGGCCAGTAAAACGATAGTAAATAATATCAATAAAATTGGTTGCAATAAAAGCAAGATTAACTGCGTAAAATAATATAAGCAAAATCTTTTGGTATTTCGGACTGTATTTAAAATTACCAGGAAAAAGATGTGCAATTAAAAAAGGTATGTTGATATAAGCAACCGCAGCTAGATCAAAAAGCAAACCGCCAGAAAAAACTCTTATGCTTAAGTTATTAAATAATTCGAGATTGACGCAGTAAAAAAGAATTCTGCAGATTTGATAAACTGCAACAATTAGGATAAATCTATTTATAAATAAAATTAAATTCGTTTTGTAATTACTCATTTGTACTGATAGAATAAAAGCCTTGTTTTTTAGTAAATTTTTTTTTTGCGCAAAAGTATTTTTTTTTAATGAAAATAAAAGTTTTTTTCTGACAAAAAAAAATATAAATTGCATTTCCTGGTTATTTTGGGAAAGGATAGGAAAAATATTTACCTTTGCTGAAAAAATAAAACATGCCAAGAATTCTTTCGATAGATTACGGACAAAAGCGCACAGGTATTGCTGTTACAGACGAAATGCAAATTATTGCTTCGGGTTTAACAACGATTCCAACACATACTTTGATCGACTTTCTGAAAGATTATTTTGCAAAAGAAAAAGTCGAAGCGGTTTTAATTGGCGAACCAAAACAAATGAACGGAATGCCTTCTGAGAGTGCTTCTGTGATTAATGGTTTTGCAACTCATTTTTCGAATATTTTTCCAGAGATGAAAGTGATTCGTGTCGATGAACGTTTTACTTCAAAAATGGCATTTCAAACCATGATCGACAGTGGTTTAAGTAAAAAGCAACGTCAGAATAAAGGATTAATAGACGAAATTTCTGCCACAATTATGCTTCAAGATTATCTTTCCGCAAAAAAATAACGCTCTTCGTCGTATTTTTTATTTATAATTTAAAGGTTTTTAGAAAATCCTAACTTTTATCATCTAAAAATTAGTTTTTTTTTGCAATTAAAAAAGTACCTTTGCACTTTAAATAAAAATACTGTTATGCCTGACGAAACCATACGTTCAAATAGTGATGTAGTACTCATTGGCGCTGGAATAATGAGTGCCACTCTTGGGGTAATTTTGAAAGAATTACAACCAGATATAAAAATTGAAATTTACGAAAGATTAGATGTTGCTGCTGCTGAAAGCTCTGATGCTTGGAATAATGCTGGAACAGGACACTCTGCCTTTTGCGAATTAAATTATACTCCAGAAAAGGCAGACGGAAGCATAGATCCTAAAAAAGCAATTAGCATTGCAGAATCATTTGAGATTTCTCGCCAGTTTTGGTCTTACCTAGTGCAGCAAAATAAAGTGCCGTCTCCGGATAATTTTATTAAAAGCGTACCTCATATGAGTTTTGTGTGGGGAGATAAAAACGTAGATTATTTAAAAAAGAGATTCGAAGCGCTTCAAAGCAACCCAATCTTTGCCGATATGACTTTTAGCACCGATTTTGAACAACTTCAAAAATGGATGCCATTGGTAATGGAAGGCAGAAATGCTGATGAAAAATTAGCAGCAACACATATGGAAATTGGTACCGATGTTAACTTTGGTGCTTTAACAAGAAGTATGTTCAATTACTTAGAAAAATTAGACGGTGTTTCTTTGTATTTCAATCACGAAGTTAAAAAACTAAGACAGCGTGAAGATAAATCTTGGAGAATTAAAATTAAAGATTTGTCAACAGGAAATACTCGTAAAGCTTATACTAAATTTGTATTTATCGGTGCAGGAGGAGGTTCTCTTCCTTTATTAGAAAAAGCAAATGTTCCAGAAGGAAACGGATATGGAGGTTTCCCTGTAAGCGGACAATGGCTAAAATGTACAAATCCTGAGGTAATTGCTAAACATCAAGCAAAAGTTTATGGAAAAGCAAGTGTTGGAGCTCCTCCAATGTCTGTTCCTCATATTGATACTCGTGTAATTGACGGAGAGAAAGCACTTCTTTTTGGACCATTTGCAGGATTCTCGACTCGTTTCTTGAAAAATGGTTCTTATTTAGATTTGCCGTTGTCTATTAAATCAAACAATTTAATCCCGATGTTGGCTGCAGGATATCATAATATTCCATTAACGAAATATTTGATCGAGCAAGTTCGTCAGTCTCCAAAAGACAGAATGAAAGCTTTACGTGAATATTTGCCAACAGCACGTTCTAAAGATTGGAAATTGGAAAAAGCAGGACAACGTGTTCAGGTGATCAAAAAAGATGAAAAAGAAGGTGGGGTTTTAGAATTTGGTACTGAAGTAATTAATACGCACGACGGAAGTTTGGCAGTTTTATTAGGCGCTTCTCCTGGTGCTTCTACTGCTGTAGCAATTATGGTTGATTTGGTTAGTAGATGTTTTACGCATCAAATTAAAACACCAGAATGGCAAGCAAAATTAAAAACAATGATTCCTTCTTACGGTCAGACTTTAAATGATAAGCCAGAACTTTTAGAAGAACTTAGAAAACAAACTGCAGAAGTTTTAAAATTAAATTAAAGCTTCTCATTATTGAAATATAAAAAACAAATCCAGATGAATTAATCTGGATTTGTTGCTTTTAGGTCGGTTGTGTTTTTTAGAATTTTTTCTGCTAGATTGCTCATCCAAATCAGTTGCTCGATTACCATTTGGGCTTCTTGCATTTTTGCTTGACGCGTTTCTTTATCCAAATCATCATCTTCAGCCAAGCGTGTAAAATGTTTTCGTTTTAATTCCTCAAACTGTAATGTCACATCTTCTTTTTCAAAAAAAGTATCTTGTATTATAACTTCGTTTCGTAAAATGGAAATCGAGTGATCTAAATTGGCGAGAATAGTCTTGATGATATAATTAAAAGAGTCAGAAGCAGAAGTCGTTTGATGCGATTGAATATAAGTTGACAATGACGCTAAAGCAGATAATAAAGAATGATTTAAAACCACCAATTTATTTACCAAAGGCATTGTTTTTTGTTTTGATTTAGGTTCCTGCATCATACGTTGGAAAGAAGTCATTAAATTTCCTATTTCAACAAAAGCATTTTTTCGTGCTAAACGATACGAAGTTGGAACTTCTCCTTTTTTATTATAAAAATCAGCAATTTCTTTTAGATAATTTCTATTCGCCCGAATTGTGTTTTCAATATGAATTGGCGTATTTATGAATTCCCAAGCTGGCCATAAAAACTGATTGGCAATAAAAGCTAAAATTGCTCCCGCAAGTGAATCTAATATTCTGTATTGAATTACTTCGTTAATATCAGGTGTTAAAATTCCGTAGATAAAAACTACATACATTGTAACAAATGTTGCGCTTATTTTATAGTTGATTTGCGTAAATGAAATTCCTAGAAGCATGCATACAATTGAAAAAATGCTCAGTGCAACGTGATTCTGAATAACAGATACAATTCCGAAAGCTAAAATTCCTCCTAAAACAGTTCCGAATATTCTGTTGTACGATCGCTCTTTTGTTAAACCATAGCCTGGGCGCATGATTACTACAATGGTCAGCAGAATCCAATAGACGTTTTGAAAAGGCAAAACTTGTCCGAGGAAAAAACCAATCAAAATAGTGATCGTTAATCTTATCGAATGCCTGAAAATCGAAGAAGAATAACTTAAATTCTCAATTAAAGTTCGTAACGGATAATATTGTGGAGTTAAGAATTTTTCGAGCTCTTTGTCTTGATCTTTCAGTTTATAAGATTGCATTGCCAAAGAAAGCGCACGCTGAATAGTTTTAATTTTTCCAACCTGATTTTTAGCATATTTCAGCATATTGGTCAGCATTAAAACACCTTCTGCAGCTTCTTCTTTTCCTAATGTTTTTTCATAGTCAAAAATGGCAAATTCAAGTGCATCCAATTCATTTTTCAAATCATGCTTATCGACATAAACACTGATATGATTGACATTTTTGGAGAGTTTTTTGAGGGTTGAAGCCAGTTTATAAGCTACATTTTGATAGGTCCTTAAAACATCAGGATGTTTGGCAAATTTCTGATGAAGTTTACTATGGTCAAAAGAAGTGTAAAGCGCCAATTCTTGAATTTCGACTAAAGTAATAAAAACCAAAAGCATTTTTCGGTTCTGGCTCGTTATTCCAGATGCATTCTGGTTTCCGATTAACATTTTTCTTAAATCTTCATGAATTAGATTTAGTTCTACTTGAACTGCCAGCTGTTTTTCAATAATTGCTTGCCTGTTAGCTTCTGGACTCCATAAATCACCTCTTAATTTTAGATATTTAGCAGTAAGTTTTATTCCTTCTGCAATTTGTAATTCGACATATTTATAGGGCTGTACAAAATGAAAAACAAGAGAAACTATGAGGTATAAAATTCCTCCAATAAAAATAAAACCAGAATATTCAAAAGCAGCCCAACCTTCATGCAAATGCCCAAAAGAAAGAGAAATAGATAATAAGGCAGAGAAAGAAATTAACGTTGCTCGTTGTCCATAAACCGAAATCATAGAACATAAAAACAACAGAAAACCTAAAAAAATATAAAAAAGGAGCGGATACGGATAAACGAGATTTACCAGTAGATTAACGCCCGAAACAATAAAAGAAGCAGCAATTAGCCCTTTTATTTTATGACCAAGAGAACTCGGAATATCGCTGGGATAAGTATAGAAAGCACCTAATGCAATCGTGAAACCAATTTCAAAATGACCTAGAAAATTTAAAACCAAAACAGGAACAACAGAAGCGATAGTTACTTTAGAGGCATTGAGAAAGGAAGTGCTGTTTGTAAATTTCGAAATCTTATCAATCATAAAGAGAGGTTTACTAGCAAAGGTAAGAATTGTAGGAGTGATTTTGGCATAATTATGGATGAGATTTTTAACAGCTTGTAAAAAATACGATATAATAGATTATTAGAATCATTCTTGACTATTTTTTACTATTTTTGCCAGCTGAAATATCAGAACTTTAATTCTGTTTTTGCAGCACATAAAAACATAAATAAAAACAAATGATTTTACCAATTGTAGGATACGGTGATCCTGTTTTAAGAAAAGTAGGGCAGGATATTACATCAGAATATCCAAATCTAAAAGAAACGATCGCAAATATGTACGAGACCATGTACAATGCGTATGGGGTTGGACTTGCAGCACCGCAAGTTGGACTGCCAATTCGTTTGTTTGTCATTGACACAACGCCTTTTAGTGATGATGAGGATCTTCCTTCAGAGGAACAAAAAGATTTGAAAGGTTTTAAAAAGACTTTTATCAACGCTAAAATCGTTAAAGAAGAAGGAGAAGAGTGGGGATTTAATGAAGGTTGTTTGAGTATTCCTGATGTGCGTGAAGACGTTTACAGAAAACCAACTGTTACAATCGAATATTGTGAAGAAGATTTCGTTATGAAAACGGAAGTATTCGACGGATTAATCGCAAGAGTTATTCAACATGAATACGACCATATTGAAGGAATATTGTTTACAGATAAAATCTCATCTCTAAAGAAACGTTTAATCCAAAAGAAATTGAAAAATATTACTGAGGGAAAAACGTCTCAGGAATATAGAATGAAATTTTTTGCAGCTAAAAAAGCAAGATAAGTTTTCTAAATAGTTGGAAACAAAATAATAAATCAAATTCTTAATACTAATTTTAATAAAAATGAATTTAACGAAAATTTTAGCCATTTCAGGAAAACCAGGTTTATACGAATTGAAAGTACAAACTCGTACAGGTTTTGTGGCGGAATCATTAATTGATGGGAAGAAGATTACTGTAAATCTAAAAAGCAATGTAAGTTTATTGTCTGAAATTTCGATTTATACTTATGAAGGCGAAAAACCGTTAACTGAAGTAATGCAGCAGATTGCCGTTAAAGAAAATAAAGGACAAGCGATTTCTCATAAAGAAGACAATGCTACTTTGTCTGCTTATTTCAAACAAATTCTTCCAGATTATGACGAAGAGAGAGTTTATCCATCAGATATCAAAAAAGTATTAAACTGGTACAACACGCTTCAAGCTAAAGGTTTGGTTACAGATTTGGCTCCTGCAGTTGAAGAACCAAAAGAAGAAGCCCCAGTTGCTGAAGAAAAACCAAAAAAAGCTCCAGCAGCAAAAAAAGCAAAAGCTAAAAAAGAAGAATAGTAGTTTTTCTTTAATCATAAAATAATCCTGTTAAGATGTTTTCTTGACAGGATTTTTTAATTTTACAGAAATCGAGTTTAAATCAATAGAAAACTTCAAAATGAGCAGAGAAAACCAGTTAAAAGCATTTGAAAGATTATTAAATATCATGGATGAACTTCGTGAACAATGTCCGTGGGATAAAAAACAAACCCTACAAACATTAAGACACCTAACAATCGAAGAAACGTATGAGTTGGGAGATGCTATTTTGGACAACGATTTAAATGAAGTAAAAAAGGAATTGGGAGATTTGCTGCTCCATATTGTTTTTTACGCTAAAATAGGCAGTGAAACCAATGATTTTGATATTGCTGATGTCTGCAATGAAATTTGTGAAAAACTAATTCACCGTCATCCACATATTTACGGAGATGTGAAAGTAGAAAATGAAGAAGAAGTAAAACAGAATTGGGAAAAACTGAAACTAAAAGAAGGAAAAAAATCAGTTTTAGAGGGCGTGCCAAGAAGCCTTCCTGCACTGGTTAAAGCAAGTAGAATTCAAGATAAAGTAAAAGGTGTAGGTTTTGACTGGGAAGAGCCGCATCAAGTCTGGGATAAAGTGCAAGAGGAATTACAAGAATTACAAGACGAAGTAAAAACTGGAAATCAAGATAAAATTGAAGACGAGTTTGGCGACGTTTTGTTTTCTATGATTAATTATGCTAGATTCTTAAATGTAAATCCAGAAGATGCTTTAGAAAGAACCAATAAAAAATTTATAAAGCGTTTTCAATACTTAGAAAGTAAAGCAAACGAATTAGGCAAACCATTAATGGATATGACGCTTACAGAAATGGATGTTTTCTGGAATGAAGCTAAAAAACTTTAGTTATCTGCTAATTTTTTTAAAGCGCGAACGTCTTTAAGCATAATTTTTTTGCCGACTAATTCTATTAATCCTAATTTATTAAAATCAGATAATAAACGAATGCAGCTTTCTGTTGCAGTGCCAATGATGCCCGCAAGTTCTTCTCTTGTTAGTTGAACTTTAAGGGTTTTGTCGGTATCTTCTCCAAATTCATCATGCAGTTGCAATAAAGTTTCAGCAAGTCTCTGCTTAACTGTTTTTTGAACTAAGGCAATTTTTTCATTCTCAGATTCTTTCAAATCTTCGCATACAGATTGCATCAGATTTAAAGAAAACTGATTGTTATTATTAAAGAAATTGATGATTTCGGTTTTAGGAATAAAACAAACTTCCATGTCGGCAATTGCTTTTGCAGTCAAGTTTGCCGGCTCATTACTAATCATAGAGCGTTGTCCAAGAAGTTCTCCAGATTTTACCAATTTTACAATTTGATCTTTTCCGTTTGCACTCAATTTTGAAAGTTTACCAACACCATCTTTTATACAAAAAACACCATTGGTTACTTCGCCTTCTTCAAAAATGGCTTCACCTTTTTTAATCTTGTAAGAGGTTTTGCTGCTGGCTAATTTTATAACTTCTTCTTTGTTAAGGGCTTTTAATGAGCTTAGCTGGCGTACAATGCATTGATCACATTTATTCATGACAATATTTGTTTGCAGCAAAAATAAGGATATTTAAGGGTATAATTGACTATTATATGGTAAAAATATAATAAATTACGGTAGGGCTTAATTTAGACTGTTTTATTTTATTAAATTAGAATTCAATTTCAAGATTACATGACAATTATCATCTTAATAATTGTGCTTTAATTGGAAATTTGTGGCATATAAAAACAAGTTTATGAGGGAGCAAAGTTGTTTTCATTGTGGTTTAACTATTGAACAAAATGAAGAAATTGATTTTGATGATAAGAAGTTTTGTTGCACAGGCTGTAAAACAGTTTACGAAATTTTCAGCATCAATGACCTAACATCTTATTATGATTTTGAAAAGTCTCCGGGAGCCACACCGCAAGACATCAAAGGAAAATATGATTTTTTAGAAAATGAAACCATACTCGCAAAGGTTTTAGAATTTCAGGAAGGAAACACGTCAATTGTTTCGCTAAATATTCCACATATTCACTGCAGTTCTTGTATTTGGATTCTAGAAAATCTAAATCGTCTTCAACCTGGAATAAGTATATCTCAAGTTAATTTCCACGAAAAAAAGGTTAGAATTACCTTCAATTCTGATGTGGTTTCTTTAAAAGAAATTGCATATCTTTTAAACTCAATAGGTTATGAGCCTTATATTAGTTTAGAAAATTATGGAACAGCAGAAGTAAAAGTAGACCGAAGTTTAACCTATAAATTAGGTGTTGCATTCTTTTGTTTCGGAAATATTATGTTGCTTTCATTTCCAGAATATTTCGAAATGAAAGAATTCTGGTTGGATAGTTACAAACCGTTTTTCAGATTACTGATTTTTCTTTTAGCATTGCCAAGTTTCTTATATTCAGCAAGCGGATATTATATTTCTGCTTACCACAGTATTAGAACCAGAATGCTTAACATTGATATTCCGATTGCATTAGGTATTATCGTGATGTTTATTCGCAGTACTTATGATATGCTAATGGATCACGGTCCCGGTTTTTTTGACAGTTTAGCGAGTTTAGTATTTTTTATGCTTCTTGGTAAAATGTTTCAAACTAAAACCTATAGTTTCCTAAGCTTTGAAAGAGATTTTAAATCCTATTTCCCGATTGCCGTTACTAAAATTAATAAAGATGCATCTGAAGATAATGTTGCTATTTATGATGTTTTAAAAGGAGATCGATTGTTGATTAGAAATCAAGAACTTATCCCTGTTGATGGAATTTTAATTAGTGAAAGCGCAGAGATAGATTATAGTTTCGTTACAGGGGAAGCTGTTCCAATTACTAAAAAATCTGGTGATAAAGTATTTGCGGGAGGAAAACAGATTGGGAAAGTAATAGAAATGGAAGTATTGTATTCAGTTTCACAGAGTTATTTGACGCAATTATGGAGTAATGAAATTTTTCAGAAAAAAGTAGATCAGAAACACAAAACCATAACAGATGCAATAAGCCGATATTTTACCCCCATATTATTGCTCATTGCATTTGCTGGTTTTGGTTATTGGATTTTTATAGACGCTAATACAGCTTTTAATGTTTTTACAGCGGTGCTAATCGTAGCTTGTCCTTGTGCGTTGGCGCTTACTGCTCCGTTTACTTTTGGAAACATATTACGAATTTTAGGTAAAAAGAAATTTTATTTAAAAAATGCCATTGTGATCGAGCAGCTCGCAAAAGTTGATACGATTGTTTTTGATAAAACAGGAACAATTACTACCAACAAAAAATCGAATATAGTATATGAAGGAAAACCTATTTTAGATTCGGATGTTGTATTGATTAAGAGTGTATTACGTGGTTCAAACCACCCATTAAGCCGAATGCTTTACGATTTTCTGCCAGATGCCAAGCGTATTACTATAGAAGAATTTCAGGAAATTACAGGTAAGGGAATTTTAGCAACTATTGAAGGAAAAGAAATTAAAATTGGTTCTGGACAATTTGTAAATGATATAGTTGCAGATGGTTCAGAAATTGAAAAAACGGCATTACATATTAAAATAGGAGAGATCTATTTTGGAAAATATACTTTCCAGAATCAATATCGCGAAGGCCTAGAAAAACTTTTTGCAAACTTGAGTAAAGAGTATCAAATTAAAGTACTTTCTGGTGACAATGATGGCGAAAGAGGAAATTTAGAAGCTATTCTGCCAAAAGGTACTGAGTTAATATTCAATCAAAAACCAGAGCAAAAACTTGAATACATAAAGAAACTTCAAGAAAAAGGACAAAATGTAATGATGGTTGGTGATGGACTCAATGATGCTGGAGCATTGGCGCAAAGTAACGTCGGGATTTCTATTTCTGAAAATGTGAACGTTTTTTCTCCTGCATGTGATGCAATTCTTGATGCATCGGAGTTTTCACGTCTCAATTACTTTTTGAAGCTTTCACATAAAGCAATTTCTATTATAAAGATGAGTTTTGGCCTGTCATTGCTGTACAACGTTGTTGGACTTGCATTTGCGGTCACAGGAAACCTACTTCCATTAGTTGCGGCTATCATCATGCCATTGAGCACGATTACGATTGTAAGTTTTGTTACTTTTATGTCTAACTATTTCAGTAACAGAAATTTAGAATGATTATAAATTATTAAAGAATATATTTTATTAAATTTAACATATTCTTTTTCTCTATGATAATTATCATATTTTATGCGCCCTTAACGAAGTAATTTTGTTAATATAAATCTAAGGTATGAGTGTTATTTATCTATTAATTTCAGTAAGTATTTTTGTGGCAATCTGTTTCTTTATTGCCTTTATCGTGGCTGTCAAAACTGGGCAATACGATGATGATTATACCCCATCAGTCAGAATTCTTTTTGATGACGAAACCAAAATTAATTCCCAAAATAATAATTCACCAATCGAAGAAAAACAAGTATAATTATGGAAATGGAACAGTTTTATTACGACAACAAAATTGTAAAAAAATTCATTTACGCCACAATACTTTTTGGAGTTGTGGGTATGTTAGTGGGACTTACCTTAGCGGTAATGTACCTTTTTCCCAACATGACAGATGGGATTTCGTGGCTGAGTTACGGCCGATTAAGACCATTGCACACTAATGCAGTTATTTTTGCCTTTGTGGGTAATGCATTCTTTGCCGGTATGTACTACTCGCTGCAAAGATTGCTAAAAGCCAGAATGTTTAGTGATTTTTTAAGTAACCTTCATTTCTGGGGATGGCAGTTAATTATTGTAGCCGCCGCAATTACACTTCCGTTGGGTTATACTTCTTCTAAAGAATATGCAGAGCTAGAGTGGCCAATTGACATTGCAATTGCTTTAATTTGGGTTGTTATGGGTATCAATATGATTGGTACAATGCTGCGTCGTAGAGAACGTCACTTATATGTTGCAATCTGGTTTTACTTAGCAACATTTGTAACGGTAGCGGTACTGCATATCTTTAACAACATCGAAATTCCGGTTTCTGCTTTAAAAAGCTACTCTGTGTATGCAGGTGTTCAGGATGCTCTAGTGCAATGGTGGTACGGACACAATGCGGTAGCATTCTTCCTTACAACTCCATTCTTGGGATTAATGTACTATTTCGTTCCAAAAATTGCGAACAGACCTGTTTACTCATATAGATTATCTATTATTCACTTTTGGTCTTTAATCTTTATCTATATCTGGGCAGGACCACACCACTTATTATATTCTGCATTGCCAAACTGGGCTCAGAATCTTGGGGTTGCATTCTCTGTAATGTTAATCGCTCCATCTTGGGGAGGTATGATCAATGGTCTTTTAACATTAAGAGGAGCTTGGGATAAAGTTCGTGAAGAACCAGTTTTAAAATTCTTTGTTGTAGCGATTACAGGTTACGGTATGGCGACTTTTGAAGGTCCGATGTTATCTTTAAAAAATGTAAACGCTATTGCGCACTATACCGATTGGATCGTAGCACACGTACACGTAGGAGCTTTAGCTTGGAATGGTTTCATGTCATTTGGTATTATTTATTGGTTGATTCCAAGAATGACAAAATCAGAATTATTCTCTAAGAAATTGGCAAACTTCCATTTCTGGATTGGAACTTTAGGTATTATCGTTTATACAATTCCATTATATGTGGCTGGTTTCCAACAAGCGTCTATGTGGAAACAATTTAACCCAGACGGAACTTTAACTTATGGTAACTTCTTAGAAACAGTTACGGCGATTATGCCAATGTATTGGATGAGAGCTATCGGAGGGTCTCTCTACTTAATAGGTATGTTGACATTAGTTTACAACATTATCATGACAGTAAAAGCGGGTAATACAATTGAAGATGAATTGGCTCAGGCTCCGGCTTTACAAACAATAAAAAGCAGTAGATTAAGTGGAGAGAAATTCCACTCATGGTTAGAAAGAAAACCAATTCAGTTAACCATTTTAGCAACTATTGCAATTTTAATTGGAGGTATTATTCAGATTGTGCCAACAATTATGGTAAAATCAAATATACCAACTATTTCAAGTGTAAAACCATATACACCTTTAGAGCTTGAAGGACGTGATTTATATATCAGAGAAGGTTGTGTTGGATGTCATTCACAGTCAGTTCGTCCATTTAGAAGTGAGGTTGAACGTTACGGAGTTCAATCAAAAGCAGGAGAGTTTGTTTACGACCATCCATTCTTATGGGGATCAAAACGTACAGGTCCAGATTTATTAAGAGTAGGTGGTAAGTATAATGACAATTGGCACTTTAACCACATGTGGAATCCGCAAAGTACATCTGCAGGATCAATTATGCCAGGATATAAGTGGTTATTTGATAATAAACCAATGGATATTTCATTGACACAAAAGAAAATGCAGGCAATGATTTCATTAGGTGTGCCATATTCTCCAGAAGAAGTTGCTAACGCACAAAAAACTTTAAGAGAGCAGGCAGTTAAGATAGAAAAAAGCTTAGAAAGCGATCCTGATTTTGTTAAGAGTTATGAAGACAGTCGCAAAAAAGCTGCTGCAAAAGGTGAGAAATTCATTCCGATGAATGAAAGAGAAATCGTTGCTTTGATTGCTTATATTCAAAGACTTGGTACTGATATTAAAGTAAAAGAAACTAAATAACAGCATTATGTTTGAACAAATAAAACACAATATGGAAACAATATCGGGTGTAGAATTATACCCGATTATTTCCCTCTTGATTTTCTTCTTCTTTTTTGTAGGATTAGGTATTTGGGTATTCTCTTATAGAAAAGAAAAAATTCAAGAAATGAGTAATATACCTTTAGATGAAGGACTTAGTGTAATCACAAAAGATAGATAAAAATGAAAAAGTTTTTCCCAGTATATGTTAGAGTACCGTTGATTTTCTTCATCGTATTTGCTTTGATGGAATATTTTATAGACTCAGGCGATAAGCCAGCTTTTGTAAAATTCCCTATGGTTTCGCTCTTTTTATTTGTCTTTTTGTTTATTCTGATTGCCATCGAAATTACACTTAGTGCTGTAAATAGAGTGATGTATCAATTGCTATCGCCAGAAGAAAAAGCGCAAAAAGAACTTGAAGAAAGTTTAAGCTTCAAAGAAAGCACTTGGTTTAAAAACCTAATGCACAAATTGACTAAAACAGAACCAATTGAAAAAGAAGCCGACTTATTGATGGATCATGATTATGACGGAATCAAAGAGTTAGATAATAATTTACCGCCATGGTGGGTGTATTTATTCTACATCTGTATCATTTTCGGAGTTATTTATGTAGTTCGTTATGATGTTTTAGGAGCGGATGATCAGGAAATGGAATTGAAAAAAGAAATGGCGCAAGCAAAAATTGATGTCGAAGAATATATGAAAACTGCTCCAGATTTGATGGACGAAAAAACAGTTGTTTTATTAACTGACGAACCAAGTTTAGCCGCAGGAAAAGAAATCTTTACAACAAACTGTGCAGCTTGTCACCGTGCCGATGCAGGAGGTCAGATTGGACCAAACCTTACAGATGATAAATGGATTTTAGGAGGAGGAATTAAAAACTTATTCCATACCATTACAAATGGAGGTAGAGATGGTAAAGGGATGATTGCCTGGAAAGGAACCCTTAAACCAAAAGAAATACAAAAAGTTGCAAGTTATATCTTGTCTTTGCAAGGAAGCAATCCTAAAGATCCAAAAGAACCAGAAGGAGAAGTTTGGGTAGACGATAGCGCTCCTAAAACCGATGCAGCTGCAACTGCAAAAGATACCACAGAAGTTAAAAAATAATTAGAATATCATGTCAAATTTACCAGACGAAGCTTTTAGAGATACCATTGGAACAATAGATGAAGGTGGCAAACGAAAATTTATATTTCCTAAAAAACCGTCTGGTAAATTTTATGATTATAGAAAAATTGTCAGCTACGTTTTATTGGCAATTTTATTCATAAATCCGTTTATCAAAATAAATGGAAACCAGTTTATGATGTTCAATATCTTGGAACGTCGTTTTAATATTTTTGGATTTCCTTTTTGGCCACAAGATTTTTATCTCTTCGTAATCTCAATGCTTGTTGGCGTTGTATTTATAATTTTATTTACCGTTGTTTTCGGAAGAATATTTTGCGGCTGGATCTGCCCGCAAACTATTTTCCTTGAAATGGTTTTCCGTCGAATTGAATATTGGATTGATGGAGATCGTGGCGCACAATCTCGTTTAGCAAAGCAAGAATGGAATGGTGAGAAAATTAGAAAAAGACTAATTAAATGGACTATTTTCTTTTTAATCTCTTTCCTTATAGCAAATGTATTCTTGGCTTATCTAGTAGGTAGTGATACTTTATTTTTAATGATTGAGCAAGGACCAGTTGTACAAGCTAGCAATTTCATCGCGCTGCTTATATTTACTGGTATTTTCTATTTCGTTTTTGTATGGTTTCGTGAACAGGTTTGTATCATTGCTTGCCCTTATGGAAGATTGCAAGGTGTACTTTTAGACAATAAATCTATTAATGTTGCCTACGATTTTGTTAGAGGTGAAAAGGAAGAAGGCCGTGCAAAATTCAAAAAAAATGAAGATAGAGCATTAACGGGTAAAGGAGATTGTATAGATTGTCTTCAATGTGTTCACGTTTGCCCTATGGGAATTGACATCCGAAACGGTACACAGTTAGAATGTACCAACTGTACAGCTTGTATCGATGAATGTGACCATATTATGGAATCTGTAGGATTGCCAAAAGGTCTTATTCGTTATGCTTCTGAAGATGAAATTGCCAAAAAAGAACCTTTTAAATTTACTTCAAGAATGAAAGGATACACAGCTGTCCTGTTTATTTTATTGAGTATTTTTGTTGGAATGCTGTTTTTAAGAACAGATGTGCAAGCGGTAGTTTTACGTTTACCAGGTCAGTTATTCCAGCATAATGGGGAAAAAATCAGTAATGTTTACACGTATAAAATTGTAAACAAAACAATGAAAGATTACAATGATATTCATTTCGAATTAATCGATCAAAAAGGAGAAATTAAGAATGTTGGTAAAAGACATTTTAAAGTTGCAAAAGAAGGAATTTCTCAAGGAACATTGTTTATCGAAATTGATGAAGTTTTATTGGAAAGTGATAAAACAAAAGTAAAAATAGGGGTTTACAATGGTTCTGAACTCCTAGAAACAACAACTACAAATTTCTTAGGACCACGAAGTTTTAATTAAAAATATACTATTATGAAATTGAATTGGGGAACTGGAATCGTCATTGCATTCGCATTGTTTATGACCTTTATTTTATATTTTGTGTTTGAAGTGCAGTCAAATTCTAAATACGATAATGATTTGGTTGTCGAAGAATATTACAAACATGATACACACTTTCAGGAAGAAATGGCGAGAATTCAAAATGCGCATGATTTGCAGCATAAGCCATCAATAAAATATACTGGAGACGGTGTTGCTGTTGTTTTTCCAGTAGGATTTGAAAGCAGTAAAGTGAAAGGAAATATTCAATTATATAGACCTTCAAACAAAAAATTCGACTTTAATACTCAAATTGCCTTAACTAATTCAGAAATCATTATTCCGCAGAAAAAATTAATAAAAGGACGCTGGGATGTGAATATGGAATGGCAGTATGAAGGCAAAAAATATCTCACTAAAGAAGTTATTTACGTAAACTAAATCAAAAATGTTATTCTCAGCTTTCTTTTTAGGTTTGATCAGTAGCTTGCATTGTGTTGGAATGTGTGGGCCAATTGCCATGATGCTTCCTGTAGATAGGCAAAATGAAGCCAAAAAGGTAACGCAGATTATGACCTATCATTTTGGTCGATTAACAGCTTACGCCACAATCGGACTGATTTTTGGATTACTGGGAAGAGGTTTTTTCCTGGCGGGATTACAACAGAAAATGTCAATTATTATTGGTGTAATAATGATTATTGTAGTTTGTATTCCTGAGAAAAAATTTGCTCAATACAACTTTTCTAAACCAGTTTATAAAATCATATCAAAAGTTAAAGCCAATCTTGGAAGTCAGTTTAAAAATAAGAGCTACAAATCTCTTTTTACAATTGGTCTTCTAAATGGATTTTTACCATGCGGAATGGTTTATGTTGCTTTATTTGGGGCAATTGCTATGCAAAGTGCCACTTATGGCGTTTTTTACATGCTTTTGTTTGGAATAGGAACAATTCCGTTAATGACTATTGTGGTTTATGTCAATACATTATTGAAATTGCCATTTCGAAATAAAATTCAAAAGGCAATTCCTTATGTTGCAGTTATCATTGGAGTTTTATTTATCCTTAGAGGATTGGGATTAGGAATTCCGTATATTTCTCCTTCAAACATGAGTTTATTTGTACAGCAGACTCCAAACTGCCACTAAGAAAAATATATTTAAAAGATTTTATACAGTCATCGAAAACAGATTTGTTTCCGGTGACTTTCTTTTTAGATGCAAATCGAAAGCCATACAAATATTACGTACAAAAGGTCTTCCTTCTTCTGTAATTTTGATTTTGTTGTTTTCAATAACAATTAAATTATCATTTTCGATTTCTTTCAAAGCAATTAAAACCTCAGGAAGTTCAGCAAAGTTTAGAGATTCTGCAGTCCAGGATGTTTCCAATTCGCAGGTTAAGTTCAGAATATGTTTTCTAATGATAAGGTCTTCATCGTTCAAAATATGACCTTTTACAACAGGAAGCCTAGCAGATTCTATAATCTCATAATATTCTTCAAGGCTTTTAGTATTTTGTGCAAAACTATACCAGCTATCGCTTATAGAAGATACGCCAAGCCCAATCATAACTTGTGTTTTAGAAGCGCTATAACCCATAAAGTTTCGATGAAGTTTTCTGTTATGAGCAGCTTTGTACAAACTATCGTCTTCTAATGCAAAATGATCCATGCCAATTTCATGATAACCATTTTGAATTAGAAGTTTTTTTCCTATTTCATATAATTTTCTCTTTTCAGAATCTTTTGGAAGATTTTCATCATTAAAACCACGTTGTCCGTTTCCTTTTATCCAAGGCACATGTGCATAGCTATAAAATGCTAGTCTATCAGGTTTTAATGAATTTGTTTTTTCTACGGTATCAATTACATCTTCGATGGTTTGAAATGGAAGTCCAAAGATAATATCATGTCCTATTGAAGTATAACCAATTTCTTTTGCCCAAAAAGTCACTTTAGCAACATTGTGAAATGGCTGAATTCTATTTATGGCTTTTTGAACAGTGGCAGAGTAATCTTGAACTCCAAAACTTACTCGGCGGAAGTCTAAATCATATAATTTTTTAAGCTGTTCGTATGTTGTGTTATTTGGATGCCCTTCAAAACTAAATTCATGATTTGCTGCTTTTACAGCATTTTTAAAAATCCCATTTATAAGGCTCTCCAGGTTTTCTTTTGAGAAGAATGTTGGCGTTCCTCCGCCTAAATGTATTTCTTTAATTACAGGTTTTTCAGGAAGTAAATCACAATACATTTTCCATTCTTTAAGAACTGCCTGAATGTATTTTTCTTCTACTGAATGATTTTTGGTAATACGTTTGTTGCATCCGCAGAAAGTGCACATGCTTTCGCAAAATGGTAGGTGAATATATAAACTGATTCCGTTCTTTGAATTGCTTTCTATGAATGATTTTTGTAAAGTAGTAATCCATTTTTCTGAAGTAAAATCAGATTCATTCCAATATGGAACCGTTGGATAACTAGTATATCTTGGACCTGGGACGTTGTACTTTTGAGTCAAAGAAATTTTCATAATAACGGATTTAGTTTATATCAAAATTAAAGCTTAACGCGAAGACATAAAATGACAAATATCATAAAAACTGTAAAAAAAAAGAGACTCAAAATTGAGCCTCTTTATTGAATTAAATAATTAACGTGATATAGAATCTTGGATGATTTTAAGCCATTTTTTCGCAAACTGATGATCTTGATAGACACTAATTTGTTTGATGCGGTCATCATCAAAATCATAGAATGGAATTAATATTTTTTTAGATGTTTCTTTTTCTTGAAATTCAAAATCAATTTTGATAATTGTATCTGAACCAGCGTCTGTTGTCGGAATTAATTTGCTTGATGCAATTGTATTTAAGTCGACATATGTTGATTCTTGCTGATTTGGATTGAAATTCATTAAAATGAACTTATTGTTTTTTTGATCAATTGTCAAAGTCTTATTGTTGATTGATTCTGTCAAATCAAAATCTTCTGGATGATTTGGGTTGAATCGTTTCTTGATATTTAAAATTCTTGATTTACTTGCCGCAGATGAACGTGCAGAAAAGTATACAGGGATTGCAACAATAATTAAAATCACAATACCCATTATTGTGGTAGTAGTTTCCATAATGTTTTTAATGAAATAAATAAATGATATTCAAAGCAGTTTTCGGTTTGAAAACAGCTACGTAAGTGCTTGAAGAATAAATTCTCTAAGGGAAAATCAAGTATTTATTTACCAGAAAAAATGGAAAGCATAGAGTATGACTGAAACCTTTTTACATTGAGTAGTAAAGAGTTTAGTGTATGCTGTAGTATAAGTAACGGTTTGATGTTGTGGTATTAGCGGTAAGAGCGTATCAAAACATTTAATTATTCCGGTAGGATTTGTTTTGATATTTGCTGCAAACTGGTAACTTCCCTGAGGCTGAATAAATGCTGACGAATCGGGAATGTCTTTACAGAAGTTGGTGTCCGATTTTTCTGTTTCAATTATACGCGCAGAAGCTTGGTCTGCTTGATAGGCAAACAATCCTGCTAACAAAAGCGTAATTAAAACAATGGTTTTACGAATCCAATTCATGTCGGCGAATTTAAGTCATAAAACGCAATTAAAGAAATTTTATAGAATTAATTAACACTCAAAAAAAAGTCCTCAATAAAATGAGGACTTAAGGTGTTATTGTTGCATTTTAAAATAGTAATCTGCCGAGTGTTTACCGCTTCCGTAGAATAGGAAAAAGATGCAGACAAATAAAACGATTAATGCTAAAACTAAACTTTCAGAGTGCATTTTTCCCATAAAGTTAATGAGAACTGCACCAAATAAGATTGGTAATTGTGCTGCAATAGCCCATCTGGTTAAAAGTCCAAAAATAATCATTATACCACCAATCATATGGGCTGGAGCAATGTAATGTAGCATAAACATACCTCCGCCATACTTATCAATAGGGGAAATCAAATCATGCAGGTATTGAATATTGGTGACGAAAGAGACACCTTTCATAAATAAGAATCCACCCAAAACAATACGTACTAAATCAACTGGTAAATAAGTGTGCGAATTTGCCCATTTATTCAAACTTTTTACATTTTCCATGATGTTGTGTGATTAAAAATTATATACTAAGTTACTAATTTTTAATCAGATATTTATTTTTAACTCCTTGAAAATAAGTTTTTTGCTTTTTATTTAACGTATTGTTGAGAATTCTTAAATCGTTAGACCTGAATGACTCCTAGATTAAATGGTTTTTGAATAGGAGCGTGGTTTGCAGCTTCGATTCCCATCGAAATCCAATTACGGGTTTCTAAAGGATCAATGATTGCATCTGTCCATAATCTTGATGCAGCATAATAAGGAGAAGTCTGCTCATCATAACGTGCTTTTATTTTATTGAATAACTCTGTTTCTTTTGCTTCATCAACTTTTTCTCCTTTCGCTTTAAGCGAAGATGCTTCAATTTGAGCTAAGACTTTTGCGGCTTGAGTTCCGCCCATTACAGCAAGTTCGGCACTTGGCCAAGCGAAGATTAATCTAGGATCATAAGCTTTTCCACACATGGCATAATTTCCTGCTCCGTATGAATTTCCGACAATAACAGTAAATTTAGGAACCACCGAGTTACTTACCGCATTTACCATTTTGGCTCCGTCTTTAATAATTCCGCCATGTTCAGATTTTGAACCTACCATGAAACCAGTAACATCTTGCAAAAATACCAACGGAATTTTTTTCTGATTGCAATTGGCAATAAAACGAGTTGCTTTATCGGCACTATCAGAATAAATAACACCGCCAAACTGCATTTCACCCTTTTTGGTTTTAACAACTTTCCTCTGGTTGGCAATAATTCCGACAGCCCAACCATCAATTCTGGCATAACCTGTAATTAGAGATTGTCCGTAACCTTCTTTATAAGCTTCAAATTCTGAATTATCAACCAAACGTTTGATGATTTCCATCATATCGTATTGTTCGCTTCTCGCTTTTGGAAGGATTCCGTAAATATCATTTGGTTCTAAAGCTGGTTTTTCTGCTTTGATTCGGCTGTAACCTGCTTTATCAAAATCCCCAATTTTATCTACAATATTTTTTATTTTATCTAAAGCGTCTTTGTCATCTTTGGCTTTATAATCGGTTACGCCCGAAATTTCGCAATGTGTTGTTGCGCCACCTAAAGTTTCATTGTCTATAGTTTCGCCAATTGCCGCCTTTACAAGATAACTTCCTGCAAGGAAAATACTTCCTGTTTTATCAACGATTAAGGCTTCGTCACTCATAATGGGAAGATAAGCACCGCCGGCAACACAGCTTCCCATGACGGCCGCGATTTGGGTAATTCCCATACTGCTCATTTGAGCATTATTTCTAAAAATACGTCCGAAATGCTCTTTATCTGGAAAAATTTCATCTTGCATTGGCAGATAAACTCCTGCGCTGTCTACAAGATAAATAATTGGAAGCCTGTTTTCCATTGCAATTTCTTGCGCACGAAGATTTTTCTTTCCTGTTATAGGAAACCATGCTCCAGCTTTTACTGTTGCATCATTAGCAACAACAATGCATTGTTTTCCTTTAATGTAGCCAATTTTTACCACAACACCTCCCGAAGGGCATCCGCCGTGTTCTGGATACATTCCTTCGCCAGCAAAACCTCCAATTTCAATACTTTTTGAATTTTCATCCAATAAATAAGCAATTCTTTCGCGAGCTGTCATTTTTCCTTCAGCATGCAGTTTTTCGATTCTTTTTTCGCCTCCGCCTAATTTTACTTTGGCAAATTTTTGTTTTAGTTCTGAAAGAAGTAATTTATTGTGATCTTCGTTTTTATTGAAGTTTAAATCCATGATATAGTATTGATTTTATAAAATAGTGTTGGCTAATTTACAAAATCAATTGAAATAAATAGAATATATAATCATGGGAAAAGGTTTGGGAATTTAAAATTAGATTATATAGAAAAGCAGAAGTTTATACTTCTGCTTTTTTATAATTTTGGTTAAACTATTTCTTAGTACTGCAAACCATTCGTTTTAAAATTGCCCATTGTTTTAGCGCGTCTCGAGCTTCAACGGCTGGATAACCCAGCATCGTTTTTCCTGCAGGAACATCTCCTGTGACACCAGATCCAGCACCAATTACAGCACCATCTCCAATAGAGGTGTGGTCTTTTATAGATGCGCTTCCGCCAATTATAACTCCGTTTCCTAAGGTTACAGAACCTGCTAGACCACTGTTACCGGCCATAATGCAAAATTTACCTAACTTACTATTATGTCCAATTTGTACTAAATTGTCAATTTTACAGCCGTCTCCAATAATAGTTGAACTAAATTTACCACGATCTACGCAAGTATTTGCACCAATTTCAACTCTATTTCCAATTACTACATTACCGATTTGAGGGATTTTTACCAAACCATTTTTAGCACATGGACGAAACCCGAATCCATCTGCTCCAATTGTAGCATTTGGATGAATAATACAATCGTGGCCAATATGACAACGCTCTCGAATTACAGTTCCAGACCAAATAGTAGTATTTTCTCCAATAATACATTCATCTAAAATAGTCACATTTGGGTAAAGTGTTGTATTTGATCCAATTTCAACTTTTGGACCAATATAGCATCCTGCTCCAATTCTGACACCTTCTCCGATAATTGCAGTTTCATCAACAGTTGCAGTTTTGTGAATGTTGGTATGAAAAACAGGAGTAGGGAGAGCAAAAAGAGCTAAAATTTGAGACATTGCTAAGTCTGCATTTTTTACTTTGATAAATGCACGGTTTTCACCAGGTTCGATAGAAATATCTTCGTTGACAATTGCAATTGAAGCATTTGATGTGCACCAATGTTTTTCGTATTTTTTGTTTCCTATAAACGAAATTTCTGAAGATGTCGCTTTTTCCAGTTGCTCTGTTGCAGTAATGTTGTGTGAAGTTGTGCCGTAAATTTCACCATTGATAACTTCATTAATCTCTTGAATTGAATAGGATCTCATTTATAATACTAAGATATTTGGGTTAATTTTTGCCAAATAAAGCAAATTACATTTTGATTACCTAATATTTTATTTGGTTAAAATTGAGAAAAAATTAAAGTAACAAACTTAATATTACAAAATTAACATTTTATCTGCTAAAAAAATGATTGTTTGTTAAT
>NZ_DHEI01000051.1:41389-50104 GCF_002399805.1 Flavobacterium sp. UBA4854 | reverse complement strand
TTTTTTTAGTTAAATATTCAACAAAAAAAAAGCGACTCCATTTTTTATAGGAATCGCTTTATTATTTATTCTTTTACTTTATTCAAAGAGAGTGCATTAATGCAATATCGTAGACCGCTTGGAGGCGGACCATCGGGAAAAATATGACCTAAATGTGCGTCGCAGACATTGCAGGTTACTTCAACACGAATCATTCCGTGAGATCTATCCGCGTGGTATCCGACTGCATTTTCTTTTACAGGTTGTGTAAAAGACGGCCATCCTGTTCCAGATTCGAACTTTTCGCTGGCATCAAACAACAAAGTGCCGCAGCATTTACATTCGTAAATTCCTGGTTCAAATAAACTGCACATTTCTGAGCTAAAAGACCTTTCAGTTCCTTTTAAACGTGTTACCTGAAATTCTTCCGGAGTTAGAATTTTTTTCCATTCTTCCTCCGTTTTTTCCACTCTTTTATCTGGAGTTGGATTTCCTTTATTTGTAAAATGAATTACATCTGCCCATTTTATCATAACTTTTTTGTTTTAAAGTTTAAAGTTTCAGGTTTCAAGTTTATTGTGACTGCAAAAGAAAACTGAACACTAAAAAAAGCTGAACACTGAATACTATTCTTCCTCTTTCTGTCCCATCATCATTAGATAGGCTTTAAGGAAAGGATCGATATTTCCGTTCATTACGCCATCAACATCGCTGGTTTCGTAACCTGTACGAACGTCTTTTACTAATTTATAAGGCTGCATTACATAATTACGAATTTGCGAACCCCATTCGATTTTCATTTTTCCAGCTTCGATATCAGCACGCTGCGCTTGCTGTTTCTTTAATTCGATTTCGTACAATTGAGAACGAAGCATTTGCATGGCACGCTGTCTGTTGTCTTGTTGAGAACGAGTTTCAGAACATTGAATCTGAATGCCAGTAGGTTTGTGAACTAACTGAACTTTCGTTTCCACTTTATTTACGTTTTGTCCACCCGCCCCACTAGAACGAGAGGTTGTGATTTCGATATCGGCAGGATTAATGTCGATTTCGATACTATCATCAACTAATGGATAAACGTAAACTGATACGAAAGAAGTATGACGTTTAGCGTTACTGTCGAAAGGTGAAATACGAACCAAACGGTGAACTCCGTTTTCTCCTTTTAAATATCCGAACGAATAATCTCCTTCGAACTCTAAAGTTACGGTTTTAATTCCGGCAACGTCACCTTCTTGAAAGTTAAGTTCTTTGATTTTGTAACCATAACTTTCTCCCCACATCATGTACATACGCATTAACATTCCTGCCCAGTCACAGCTTTCTGTTCCTCCAGCACCTGCTGTAATCTGAACCACAGCACTTAAACTGTCGCCTTCGTCAGAAAGCATGTTTTTGAATTCGATATTTTCAATATGTGCTTGTGCGGCTTCATATTGTTCATCTAATTCATCTATAGAAAGTTCGCCTTCTTTGTAAAAATCATAAGCAAGCTGTAATTCTTCTGTAAGTGCTACTGCTTTATCATAATCTTCAATCCATTTTTTCTTGTTTCGAAGATTTTTTACAATGTTTTCTGCTTCTTTTGGATTGTTCCAAAAGTCTGGAGCGAACGTTTTTTCTTCTTCGTTTGCAATCTCGATTAGTTTAGCATCGACGTCAAAGATACCTCCTCAACGCACCAAGGCGCTCCACAATACCTTTTACTTGTTCGGCTGTTGTCATAAATTAATTAATAGGTTTTTATATGTTTTTTAGAATTATTACGTTAATTTGGTCTAGAGAAACCAGCGAGTTAAATTTTACCAAAACTTGCTGAGAATAACTATAAGTAATACGTAATTTTGCATACAAAAATAAGATATAGTTTTTAGAATATGGAAATAAATTTAATCAGCGATACCATAACAAAGCCTACTTATGAAATGCTGCAGTATATGTTTAATGCCCATGTTGGCGATGATGTATACAAACAGGACCCAACGGTGATTGAATTGGAAAACAGGACAGCAGAGTTTTTTGGTATGGAAGCTGGTCTTTTCTTTCCGTCTGGAACTATGGCAAATCAAACTGCAATTAAACTGCACACACAACCTGGTGAACAGTTAATTGCTGATAAATATGCACACGTTTATCATTATGAAGGAGGAGGAGTTTCTTTTAACAGCGGTGTTTCTTGCTGTTTAGTAGACGGAAACCGCGGAATGATAACTGCTGCGCAAGTAAAAGCAGCAATAAATGATCCAGAGTTTTATCATAGCCCGTTAACGAGTTTAGTTTGTGTTGAAAATACAACCAATAAAGGTGGCGGAGCCTGTTATGAATTGGACGATTTAAGAGAAATAAAAAAAGTTTGCGATGCTCATAATTTAAAGTTCCATTTAGATGGCGCTAGAATTTGGAATGCTTTAGTGGCTAAAAGACAGAATCCTAGAGAATTTGGAGCAATTTTCGATACTATTTCGGTTTGTTTGTCTAAAGGATTAGGCGCACCAATTGGTTCTGTACTGCTTGGAAGTAAAGCTGATATTCACAGAGCGTTGAGAATCAGGAAGATATTGGGCGGGGGAATGCGTCAAGTTGGCTATTTGGCTGCTGCAGGATTGTATGCTTTGGCTCATAATATCGAAAGATTGGCAGAAGACCACCGCAGAGCAAAAGAAATTGCAAAGATTTTAAGCACTAAACCTTGGATTGCGGCTATTGAACCTGTAGAAACTAATATTTTAATTTTTTCGCTAGCAGAAGGTTATAGCGATCAATTATTAATTGAGAAATTAAAACAGAAAAATATACTAATAAGCTCTTTAGGACATAATAAGCTCAGAATTGTAACGCATCTGGATTATAAAGAAGTGATGCATACATATGTTTTAGAAACGCTTTCGAAGTTTTGAAAGAAAGGTTCAAAGTTGCAAAGGTACAGAGGCCCAAAGGATAAAAAAAAGAGGATGTTTTTAACATCCTCTTTTTTTTATGACAAAGAAAGCAAGCCTCTGTACCTTTGCAACTTTGAACCTTTGTCCCTTACTTAAACAAATTATCCATTCCAGGAATAGAAGGCATATCCATTCTTGCTACAGCATCTAACTCTCTTTCATTTACACTCGTTGCTTTTTCTATAGCTTTATTTAATGTTACAATTAAGTAATCTTCTAATTGTTCTTTATCTTCTATTAAAGAATCGTCAATCGAAATTGATTTTATTTTTCTGCTCGCTGTAATTGTAATTTTTAATAATCCGTCAGCGCTTTGTTCGTCAATTAAAACAGTATCTAAACGCTTTTTTGTATCTTCAATTTTTTGTTGGGTTTCTTTAAGTTTGCCCATCATTCCCATTAAGTCCATTTTTCTTGATTTTTTAAATTATTTCAGACAAAATTAGTATATTGCTGTGTTAATTCAATAGAATAATTTAAGAAAAAATTAATTCTCTTCTGTTGGGTTTGTGCTATTTTTGCGTCTTCATATTTAAAAATTAATGCTTAATAAATGCAAAATGATATATCGGCCCCAAAGGCTAAAATAATACCAAAGACATTAAAAAAACATAAAGAAACCAGAATTGACAACTATTTCTGGCTTAACGACAGAGAAGATTCTGAGGTTATCGATTACTTAAATAAAGAGAATGCTTATTACGAAAGCATGACTTCTCACACACAAAATTTAAAAGATAGTCTATTTGAAGAAATGAAAGGGAGAATTAAGGAAGATGACTCTTCTGTTCCTTATTTCTACAATGGCTATTTTTATATTACACGTTTTGAAACAGGTCAGGATTACCCAATTTTTGCAAGAAAAAAAGGAAGCCTTTCGGCAGAAGAAGAAATCCTTTTTAACTGTAATGAAATGGCAAAAGGACATGCTTATTTTAAATTAGGAGGTTTAAGCATTAGTCCAGATAATAAATTTGCCAGTTTCGGAGTAGATATTGTGGGAAGAAGAATCTACACTATTCAGGTTAAAAACTTAGAAACAGGAGAAATTTTGGCTGATAAAATAGAAAATGTTACGGGAGCTTCTGTTTGGGCAAACGATAACAATACTATATTTTATGTGAGACAGGATGAAGTGACATTAAGAGCAGATAAAGTTTTTAGACATAAATTAAATACAAGTTCAGAAAATGATGTTTTGGTTTATGATGAAACAGATGACACTTTTAATGTATCGATCAGTAAAGAAAAATCAAGAAAATATATTGTTATTGGTTCTGGAAGTACATTAACTACCGAATATAGAATTTTGAATTCTAATAATCCAGATGGAGAATTTGCTGTTTTTCAGCCACGTGTTCGCGGATTAGAATACAGTATTTCTCATTACGAAGATTCATTTTATATTTTAACCAATAAAGACAAGGCGACGAATTTTAAGTTAATGAAAACGCCAGAAGACAAGACAGGAAAGAAAAACTGGGTAGATCTTATTCCGCACAGAGAAGATGTTTTGTTGGAAGATATTGAGATTTTTAAAAACTATTTAGTTGTTGAAGAACGCTCAAACGGATTGAATCATATTCGAATTATGCCTTGGAATGATGAGCCAGATTATTATCTTCCTTTTGGCAGTGAAACGTATAATGCGTACACAACAACAAATGTTGATTTTGATACCGATATTTTACGTTACAGTTACCAATCATTGGCAACACCTTCTTCTGTAATTGATTTTAATATGAAGACTAAAACCAAAGAAATATTAAAAGAGCAAGAGGTTTTGGGCGGAAAGTTTGACAAAAACAATTATGTAGAAGAACGAGTTTGGGCAACAGCAAGAGATGGCGTTAAAGTGCCTATTTCGATGGTTTATAGAAAGGGATTAGAGAAAAATGGTAAAAATCCTTTGTTATTATACGCATATGGTTCGTACGGAATTACAATGGACACTTATTTTTCTTCGACAAGATTATCACTCTTAGATCGCGGATTTGTTTACGCAATTGCCCATATTAGAGGAGGAGAGGATCTAGGAAGACAATGGTATGAAGATGGAAAACTGTTAAAAAAGAAAAATACCTTTACAGATTTCATCGATTGCTCTAAATTTGTAATTGACCAAAAGTATACTTCTCCAGAGCATCTTTATGCGGAGGGAGGATCTGCCGGAGGACTTTTAATGGGAGTGATTGTAAATGAAGCTCCTGAATTGTATAATGGCGTTATCGCTCAGGTGCCTTTTGTAGACGTAATTACCACGATGTTGGATGACAGCATTCCGCTTACAACTGGAGAGTATGACGAATGGGGAAACCCAAACAATAAAAAATATTACGATTATATGTTATCGTATTCGCCTTACGATAACGTAAAAGCACAGGAATATCCAAACATGTATGTATCTACTGGTCTGCACGATTCGCAGGTACAATATTGGGAGCCAGCTAAATGGGTAGCAAAATTGCGAGATTTAAAAACAAATAATAAACTTTTGTTTTTAGATACAAACATGGATGCAGGTCATGGCGGGGCTTCAGGACGTTTTGAAGCTTTAAAAGACTTAGCAAAAGAATTTAGTTTTTTATTAGATTTAGAAAAAATTAAAAGCTAATTAGAAATTTTTTGTTAAATTTGCAACCTATCAAGGTTAATTTAAAAAAGACCTTTGATTAACTATTTTTTTATGAAAGAAGAAATAACTGCTTATAATAATGTTTTAGAATTAATAGGAAACACCCCTCTTATTAAGCTAAATAAAATTACCGAAGAGTTAGAAGGAAATTTCTACGCAAAGGTAGAAGCTTTCAACCCAGGTCATTCCTCAAAAGATAGAATAGCACTATATATTATTGAAGAAGCCGAAAGAAAAGGAATTCTATCTCCAGGAGATACCATTATCGAAACAACATCTGGTAACACAGGATTTAGTTTAGCAATGGTAAGCATTATTAAAGGTTACAATTGTATTTTGGCTGTGAGTTCAAAATCATCTAAAGATAAAATTGACATGTTGAGAAGTTTAGGCGCCAAAGTGTATGTGTGTCCGGCTCACGTTTCTGCAGATGATGAAAGATCTTATTATAATGTAGCAAAACGTTTGCATGAAGAGACAAAAGGCTCAGTCTACATTAATCAATATTTCAACCAGTTAAATATTGATGCTCATTACAACACTACAGGTCCAGAGATTTGGGAACAAACAAAAGGACAAATTACGCACTTAGTTGCTTGCAGCGGAACAGGAGGAACTATCTCAGGAACAGCAAAATTCTTAAAAGAAAAAAATCCAAATATTAGAATCTTAGGAGTTGATGCTTTTGGATCTGTATTGAAAAAATACCACGAGACAAAAGAATTCGATAGCAAAGAAATTTACCCTTATCGTATAGAAGGTTTAGGTAAAAACTTAATCCCTTCTGCGACAGATTTTGATATTATTGATAAATTCATGAAAGTAACCGACGAAGAAAGTGCTCACTCAGCGAGAGAAATCACTAGAAAAGAAGGTTTGTTTGTTGGTTATACTTCTGGAGCAGTAATGCAAGCTATTAAACAATATGCAGAAGAAGGCGAATTTACAAAAGACAGTAATATTATTGCTATTTTCCCAGATCATGGTTCTCGTTACATGAGTAAAGTATTCAGTGATGACTGGATGAACGAGCAAGGTTTCTTTGATAGTGTTAATGAAGAAGAAGCACAAAAAATTGAATTCGTAAAGTAAAAAAATACTTTTCAAAATATATAACTCCATTCGTAATTTTCGAATGGAGTTTTTTTATTGAAATTTTTAAATGTCTTTCTAAAAGTTAAAATTTATTATTTTGATGAATATACCGTATTTATACGTAAGAAATTGTTGTTTTGAGTGAGTATTGTTTAATAATTTAATTAAATTTTTGAATTTAAAATAATGTTTTTGCTCTCAAAATGTATAAAAAACGTTATTTTAACGACTATTTAGGTCAGTTGTCGGAAATTTTTTCAATCGGAATCATAATCATCTAGTTTTGAAGTGTTAAAATAACATAAGTTGTTTAATCCCTAAAATCTACTATTATGAAAAAATTACTACTAACAGTGTTGTTTGTAAGTTATTTGAATGTGAATGCTCAAACACCGATTCAGGAATTTAACTTTAATGGCACTTTAAACAATACCGCAAACACGATTTCATTTATTGGAACTGATAATTTTGTAGCAGATAGAGCGGGAGTAATAAAAGGAGCTCAGCGTTTAAATAATAAAGCTTTGGAAGCTGTAATTGATAATCTTCCTCAAGGAAAAAATGCTAGAACAATTAGTATTTGGGTTAAATTCAATAATATTTCAAACGCAAATTATATTTGGGGCTACGGAAATGCCTTTAATGCGCAATATTGTGGCTTATTGCAGCAAGGTACAACAACGTCTAACTCTGATTTGAGTTTGGCGGCTTGGGGCGCTTCTAATGATATTATAGTATCTACACCACTTGAAAAGAGTGTTTGGTACAATTACACTATTACTTATGAAGGAGCTACTTCTAAGATGTATCGCGACGGTAAATTATTGAAGTATCTAGAGGGTATGACAAGATCTACTAATGGTAATATTTTCAGATTAGGTGAAATTAATACTATGATAGGTATCAATGCAGATATAGACGATTTAAAGATTTATGATGTAGCATTATCTCCAGATCAAGTAAAAGAATTGTATGAGAATGAAAAAGCGACTAATTTATTGGTTGCAAAACCTGCAGAAGTTAAAACGATAAAACCTGCCGTAAAAACAAAAGCAGGTAATGAAACGATTATTACTTCAAGTGATATTAATGGGGCAATCAAGACAGTTGAAGTATACTCGCAAGGACAAAAAATTGCAGGAAGTAATGCAGCTAATATTAGCGATCTTCCAGAAGGAACTTATTTATTAAAAATTACCAGTACTCCGTCAAAAAAAATTACTTCAAAATAATAAATAGTTTTTTACTTTATTTTTAAATGTTAGTTAGTTTTTTATTGCGCAAGCAATTGGGTTTTTGGAATAGTAAGAAAGGCTTTCTGTGTTCAGAAGGCTTTTTTTAATGGAAAACATACTCATCTTTAGAACCTTCTTTTTTTTTGCTTATGATCATAGTTTTAAACAAATGCTAGTTCAATAAAAAAGCCCAATGGCAAGACATATTTGGTATTTACAGAAAAATTTGAACTGGCTTAAAAAATGAAATATTCTAAAAACATATCCTGTTTGAAATTTAAAAGTGTTTTTGTGAGAATTATATATTTGTGTGTAGGAATTGTTTGGATATGCTGAATTTTAATTATAGTTTTAACAAAATTTATAAAAATAATAAACGAAAGTTTCAAACTAGTGAAATCAAAACATTTAGATTTTACAAGTACTTACTATTTGCCTTAAAAACTATTCTGATAAAAGCTACGACTATGAAAAAAATATTACTCACTTTAATGTTTGTAAATTTTTTAACTGCGAATGCACAAAATCCGGTGCAAGAGTTTAATTTCAATGGAAATTTATACAGTGCCGATAATACTATTTCATTCTTAGGAGCACCGCTTTTTGTAAACGATAGAATGGGAAGTCCTAAAAGTGCTTTACGACTTACAAATAAAGCTTATCAAACAGTAGTAGGAGATCTTCCTCAGGATAATAAACCAAAAACAATGTCGGTTTGGGTAAAATTTAATGCAGTAAATATTCCTAATTATATTTTTGGGTATGGTACAGCGGCAAATGGACAGTATTTTGGGTTGATACAGCAACCTGTAGTTTCTGGTAATTCAGATGT
>NZ_DHEI01000051.1:36689-41217 GCF_002399805.1 Flavobacterium sp. UBA4854 | reverse complement strand
GCAAAAGAAACTTGGTATTTTTATAGTATTACATATGATGGAAATGTTTCGAAAATTTACCGAAACGGTGAGCTATTAAAATCTGTTGACGGAATTCAACGCTCGGCAAAAGGATATATTTTGAATCTTGGGAGATTAAATACCTCAACAAGCATTAATGCAGATATTGATGATTTAAGATTGTATAGTGTTGCCATGACAGACGAACAGGTTTTGGAAGCCTATAATAGTTCTAAAGCTTCTGCAGCGACGGCTCCTGTAACCGAAACAATGCCAGTTTCAATTGCTGCAAAAAAGACTGGTAGTGCTTCTGCAAAAACTACGTCTCCTGTTGCTGTTTCATCTGTAGACAATAGAGGTGGGAAGAATATTGAGGTTTTTTCTCAGGGAAGAAAAATAATGGATTCAAACGGCTCAAATATCACTGATTTACCCGAAGGAACCTATTTGATTAAAGTTACTAATGGTTCTAAAAAATAATCATCACGTTTGCATAATATCCTTGTTATAGTTAATGAAGTACCTTCATTTTCATTTTGAGAATTTCGCTATTGAAAAAACAGAAGCAAGAGTGAAAAAATTAATTTTTACTTTTTTTTAGCACAGAGATCATACATGGAATTATAAGTAAAATCAGTATGTAAATAATTATGCCATTAACATAAATTGTAGGTTGTAGTTTATTTGTATCTCGTAATATAGTTTTGTTTGCATTTTTGCAATACCACACTTTTAAATATTGCCCTTTTTTATCTAATAGGGTATTTTCCATTAAATAAGAAGTAGAATAGTATATATTTTCATTTATTTTTTGTTTTTCTAAAACACCATAATACCAAGAATTAGATCCGCTAGAATTGGAAGAATTATTATTCTCTATCTTATAAATGTATAATTTATCTTTTTCATAATATTTGGCTGGATCCAAATTATAATATATTAATTTGAGATCCCTGAAATTATGTGTTAATTCAGAAATTAATGCACCAATAGCAAAGACTAATGTAATGTAGGCTAACAGTTTTCTCATTAATGCTAAGTTAAAATTATTTTCATATAAAAAAACCTTCTGAAATTCAGAAGGTCTGTTTTTATCTCTTTTTCTGCTGTCCTGGAGCATAAGCTTTGGCACTTTTATCTCCATTCATTTTTTTGGCTTGTCCTGGTGGTATTTTTTTGCCAGATGGCGCAGGTGTATAAGTTTGAGTATGTGTATGCGTACTGCAGCTAATTACACTCAATACTAAGAACAAAAGAACGAGTGCTACGACGGCAATTCGGGTAATTTTTGATGTTTGCATTTTTAGTTTTAATTTAAATTTGAGGTGTTGCAAATATAATCGAAATGTGATTTTTTAAGCTATTTAAGTTTAGTTTAAAATGAGTTCAAATAAAAATGCATAAGACGTTTTCTATTTTTCGTAAACACCATAAATAAAAATGCTTTCAGGGCCATAACTTCCATGAGTGCAGTAAATAACAATTAGATCATCGTTTTCTGAAATTTCAAATTGCCTCAAATTTTGAGTTTCTGTAAAAGCATAATAAACACCATCTTTTTCTTTTATTTGAAAATTGTATTTTGAAGATAATAATTCGAGCTCTTCTTTAGTATAGAATTTTAAGCTAGATAATACCTTCACATTTTCCTGAATAAGGTAAATTCTTTTATTATTTAATTCGACATACGAATTACTCCAAATAGCATAATCATCAGAACTAAACCAGTCATTATATTGATTGATGACTTTATGCAATTTTAAACCGTCAAAAAAAAGATATTTGAAGGTTTCTAATTCGGTTTTAAAATTCATTGTGCTATGATGAGGTATTTTATAATTTTTTCGAATGTAAACGACTCTTCTTCCCATTCAAAAGTCTTTACTAGAAATCCGATTTTTTCTAATTTATCAAGATCATCAATTCCAAAGCCGTCCCAGGCAGTTGGAATATCATATTTTTCAGGAAGAGATACCTCGTTCATTTTAAGCGTATGACTTGGAAGAAAATAAGCCCATTCAGAAAAATATACTATTTCTTTTGTTCCTAACTCCTCACTTGCTTTTTTCAAAGTTTGTTTAAATTGTTCTAATTCAATATCATTTAGCGCCATTATAATTCTGTGTTTGTTAAGATACAATTTAAATCAAAGAGTATCAGGATTTATAAAGCACCAATTTTTATTGAAAGGAAGTTTTTTAAGCTTTATCATATCGTTCCAACTAAAAGCATAATCCCATTCGAACCAAAAATATTCGTCTTGATTTAGTTTTAAATATTCATAAGCAAAATGGAAAATCAATTCTGTATTGCTGTCTCTTACTTTTTCAATATAAGCAAGACTGCATAATCTTTTATTAGGCACTAAATAATCGAGATCTTTGTCTAATCCGAGTTCGATATCTTCTTCATTAACACCTTGAATATTAAATATAAATTGATTTTCATTGACCTTCGAGGTTGAAACTTTATCATCAATTATGCCTACAGAGGTGTGTTTTAGTTTTCCATCAGGAAAAAACATCTTTACATTACCAAAATTGAACATTGCATTTATGGTATAGCACACTTTTGCTGCGTCCATAAAAACTTTTTCAGGATCATGTTTCTGCCAATCTTTAATTATATGCGCATATATTCCCATTATTTGATTTTTTAGCCAACAATACCAAACTCAATATCTTCTATTAATGACGTCCACAATCCGTCTTTTTTTAATAATTCTTCATCTATTTTCAGTAATGAAATGAAATGTTATCGTGTCTAATATATCAGTCATTTTTGAAATAGGTACTAATAGATTTATCCTCTTTTTTTTGAATCAGTTCCATTTGCAATTGATTGGATTGGTATTCTTGTCCTCTGTAAATCCATCTAAAGATATTAGGATAAAGAGATTCATTCACAATATTTCTTTTCATAATAATTTCCTCTTCTTTTAAATCATAAACAAAACAGTTGTTGGAAAAAGCCTCAATAATTTGAATTTGAGTAGCATTAATCAAAAAAGCCCATTCGATACTTATATCTTCTTTAAACTTTATTTTTTTACTTTCTAAAGTGCTAAGATCAGTCAAAACCAAACTTCTTTTATTGATTAATAAATGACTTTCTGGGTAAAAGAAACTTCCGACCAAACTGTCCTGAAATGTGTTTCTGTTTTCTCTAAAATATACTTTTAAGTTAGTTTTAGTAAGGTCCAAAGTATTCAATAAAAGAAAATCGTTGTTTGGAATAAATGCAAAATTTTTTGTAGGATGTTCTGTTTCAATTTTTTTATTGAAGACACATTGAATTATATCTGATGAAAACAACTCTTTGGTTTTATCTATTCCATCAATCAGTAAAGCATAATAGACAAGTTCCTGACCTCTATTAGGTTCTTCCCAGCCTTTAAAAACAAATTCAATTTTTTTGTTTTCTCTTTTGAAGTCGTTTAAACTAGTAATCTTTGTGAGCTGCATCATGATTTAATTCTAAAAAAGGTCAATTGAAATTTTAATGAAAAAATTATTGGTCATTTTCTGCTTCCCATCTGCCCAATCGTTTTCTCTTTTCAATTTGATGCAATGCTAATGCTTTTATTTCTTCGTCTTCAGATTGCGAAATAGTTTCTAATGCTTCAATATTGTATGGCTCAGGTTGCGCACCAATAGCGTATATGATTTTACGGATATAAGGATATTTAAGAGCCTCGTCATATTTATAAAACTCAGGAAGCGAAGAAAAGGCTTGCATTAAAATTTTGATATTCTCTTTATCGTCATAAAAAGTATCCTGAAAAGAACTAATTATGAATTCATGATCATGATGCCAATTCTCTAATAAAAAGAATTGCAATAATTTCATAAATTCATTATCAGACATAGAAATTGGAAATCTCCATAATATTGCATTAAATCGATTATTGAATACAGAATCTGTTTTTGATTCCAGAAGTAACTGTTTCATCTCTTCAAAATTTGCTCTGTAAGGAAAAATGAGAAACAATTCTTCTCTCCTTATTCTGAAGTTTTTATGTAAAATTTCCCAATCTTTTTCTAATACTTTTATCATTTTTAGTTACTTGCTTTAATTTTAGAAACTATTTCATCTGTCAGTAATGGCGATTCCCAAATGCCAAGAATGTAGGTGATATCTTCTCCCAACATATCTTCTCCCGCGCCTCTAGGTTGACAGTCAAATTGCCAACGAAGGAATTCAATCTTTAAATATTCTTTTCCGTCTAATTCCATTAAAGTGATATAGCCAGGGCAGTCATACAGTTTATGAATTTTTAAAACGCTTTTATAATATCCTTTTAAATTATCGTCTTCTTCAATTTCGAATCCGTATGTTTTTGATAAAAACAATAATTCATCTAAAGTAAAATCTTCATCAGAAGCTCCACATGATTTAGCAACTAAATTTTTTGTAGAGGTCTTTTTTTCAGAATATTCTACATCTAATAATTTTATAGAAGGTCTTACTAATTCTGTTTTGATTGAACTTATTCCTTCAGTATCGTCGGCGAAATTTACAGATTGTA
>NZ_DHEI01000051.1:26945-36501 GCF_002399805.1 Flavobacterium sp. UBA4854 | reverse complement strand
TTTTTTAGCTAATAACACTAATGACAATAAATAAGATTACAAGCGCTATTACAGCAAATTTCATAAATTTTGATGATTGCATAATGAAGATTTAAATGGTTTTACATCTGATATTAGCAAATATAATTTTTTATTTGAAACTAAAACCAAAATAAATTGAAACAAAAAAGTTTTAAAAACTCCAATTTTTATATTTTCCAGTACCTGCAATTTTCAGGAATCATTTCTAAAAATTGATTCTTATTTTCTATAAAAATACCTTTCCAGCCTTCAATAATTCTATTTTCTAAAGCTTGGTCAAAAAAGTTATTATAAAGTTCCTTATGATCAAAGTCGATATACAAACTAGGAAGATAAGTGCTTTTTTCTAAATCGGAATATTCAGTTTTAAATGCATTATGTATAGTTTCAAATTCAATTTTTAAAGATTCTATTTCTTGAAAATAATTAGCATTAAGAATGTCATTTTCCCAATCGTCTAAAAGCCACCATGAGTTTTCTCCAAAATAAAGAGATAGTTTGCCATCTAATTTTACGACAGCGAATATTCCATTTTGAAATTTGCTAAAATAAGAATTCATTATTTCTAAGAATTTGCGTTTATGGTAAAAAAAAAGCTCCGAAGAATCCAGAGCTTTAAAATATATTTTATAGAAAGACTATTCTTCTTTCATTGTATGATAAACGTTCATTACGTCATCATCTTCTTCTATTTTTTCGATTAATTTTTCAACGTCAGCGATTTGAGCTTCAGTCAATTCTTTAGTAATTTGCGGAATACGCTCAAAACCAGAAGAAAGGATTTCAAGACCTCTGTTTTCTAATTCTTTTTGTAAAGCACCAAAACTTCCAAAAGGAGCATAGATTAAGATTCCGTCTTCGTCTTCAAAAACTTCCTCAGCACCAAAATCAATTAATTCTAATTCTAACTCTTCAGCATCGATACCTTCTTTTGCAATTCTGAAGTTGCAAGTGTGGTCAAACATAAACTCAACAGAACCTTGAGTTCCCATAGTACCGTTGCATTTGTTGAAATAACTACGAATGTTAGCTACAGTTCTGTTATTGTTATCAGAAGCAGTTTCAATTAAGATTGCAATTCCGTGAGGAGCGTATCCTTCAAACAAAATTTCTTTATAGTTAGCAGTGTCTTTATTACTTGCATTTTTAATAGCGCGCTCAACATTGTCTTTAGGCATGTTTGCAGCTTTCGCATTTTGTATAACGGCTCTTAATCTAGAATTGGCATCTGGGTTTGGTCCACCTTCTTTAACAGCCATTACGATATCTTTACCAATTCTGGTAAATGTTTTGGCCATTGCAGACCAACGTTTCATTTTTCTTCCTTTTCTAAATTCGAACGCTCTTCCCATTTCTAATTTTTAGTTTTGTGATGCAAAAATAAGGTTTTCCAAATTTTTACAAAAACAAAACAATTCTTTTTTATAGAATGTTTTTGAGATTTTTTAAGATTCAAGTTTCAGATTTCAAGTTGAATGGCTTAAGTAGAATGTAACCGCAAAGTGCGCAAAGACATTATTTTTAAAGTGAGGTTTGCAAAACGCAAAGCTTTATATAAAAAACTTTGCGAACCCCGCATAAACAATAGCAATCGGGATTGCAGTAAAAAAACTTAGAACCTTAGCAGCTTAGTATCTTAAAAAAAACTATTTCATGCCTCCGTTAAATTCGTTAATGATATTTACAGCTTCGTTAAGGTATGGATTTATTTTAAGGTTATCCATTTGATCTTGATTAATCGTTTTATCATTTGGATAAGCGCCTAAAAGAAACTGATTAACACTAGAATTGTAAACATCAAGCGGATTATTTTCGTCATTAAAAGTATTGATCTCTGTCCAAAGTGCACCTAATGTCTTTTTCTGTGTAAAAACCGCATCCAATGTCAACGGAATTTCAGATTTTGGAGCATTTACAAGCTGATCTATTTTAATATTGATCTTTTTGATATTGTTAAAAAAGTAATTATCAGATAATCTCTGCGCGCTGTTTTTTGCAATTTTATCTATTAGATTTCGCTTTACGTAAGTTTTGTATTTTAAGAAAGGCTCGATACTATCGTTTTTCATAGCCGTCGGGAAATCGCTTTCTTTTTGGTAAATGTCTTCGTAAAATTCAGGAAGCACAACATCTGGTTTTACGCCTATATATTGGTGGCTTTTACCTGTAATTCTGTAAAACTTATTAATAGTAATTTTTAAGAAATCGGTATTTTTTTCCTCGTCAAGCGGAAGAATAGTCTGCATTGTAGCCTTTCCGAGCGTAGAGCTTCCTAACAAAAGAGCTCGATTATAATCTTGCATAATAGAAGAAAAGAATTCGCTTGCCGAAGCCGTGTTGCTATTAACCAGCACTACAATTGGTCCTCTGTAAATAACACCTTTAAAAGGATCATTAATTACAGATTTCTCTTTTTTGTTGTCAACGACTATCGAAAGCGGACCATAATCTACAAACATTCCAGCAAGTTTTATGGCTTCCTCCATAGAACCGCCGCCATTATCGATAAGATTAATAACAAGCCCTTTTATGTCGTCTCGCTGCAGTTTTATAACTTCGCGGGCAACATCATCTGCACATCCTTTTCTGCTAGTGCCATCAAGGTCGGCATAAAAGCTCGGAATTTTAACATATCCAATTTTGCTGTCTTTGCCAATGATGAAACTAAAAACAGAATTTTCTTCATCTTTCATCATTTTCTTTTCAATATAAACATCAAAACTTTTACCAGAATTACGTTTTAAAGTAAGCGTAATCTGTTTGTTGTTTTCTGATAAAATCATTGAAGAAATAGATTCTAATGAAGCGCAAGAAACCTGAAGCGTTTCTTTTTGGTTGGAAATCGAAATAATCTGATCGCCTTTTTTTATCTGCCCAGTTTGATACGCAGGACCGTTTGGATCTACCTCATCAATAATGATTTCGTTTTTCTCGTTTAGGTTTACTGTCATTCCAAGTGACAAATGTTCTTTTGATAAAGAAGCAACAAAACTTGTTTTAGAATCATCGCTAAAATAAGCCGTATGCGGGTCAAAATAAGTGCAGAAGAAATTATATAGTTTTTCTTCCTGTTTGGTATTAGATTCTATTAGGGTGCTAAAACGGCAAATTTCATTTGTAAGAATTTGATTTTTAGAAATTTGTTCAATCGATTTGAAATTGGTTCTTAAAGAATCCAGATTATCACTTGTTTCAGCAATATCGTCTAAGATTTGATAACGCAGTTTTTTTACCCAAACCTTTTCTAAGTCTTCTTTCTTTAAATAAAAAGCAAAAGATTTTTTATAAAAACGTATAGTATCTTTTTTAGAATAATCAATTGGCATGGCCTGAATTTTTTCTAAAACTTTCTTAGTGCGAATAAGACCATTTATATACGTAGCTTTTATATCAGTAAGAAAACTGCAATCGTTTTTTAAGATTAAATCGTCAAGATTGTAGCGATATTTTTGAGCCAATTCGTCGTATTCGCTCTTATAAAAAATATTGCGAGAAGGATCCAGTTCGTTAATAAGATTGTCAAAAACAAACACAGAGAGGCTGTCATCAACAGGTTTAGGTCTTAAATGTTCCGCTTGAATGAGCGCATTTATTTTGTTTAATATTTCACAAGTTTCTGCGCTGTTCTGACCAATGGACATAGTTGATGTTAGCAAAAAAAGGAGTAGTGAAATCTTTTTCATAAATGAAATTCATGGTTCATCATTAAAGTTACACTAATTTTTTTACAAATTGTAGTATTTTTTTCGAAATATCGACAACAAAAAGTATTTAACCGTTAAACGAACAAACGGTAGAAGAACATTGACTAAAACAGCTTTTTATACAAACAAAAAATGCGTTACATCGGTAACGCATTTTTTAATTTATTTCGATAAAAGTTATTTCTTGTAGAATGGCAATTTTACCACTTTAGCAGGAACATCATTTTTTCTAATTCTAATAAAAATATCGCTGTCAACGGCACTGTTAGCAGTTGTAACATAACCTAAACCAATTCCTTTATTCATAGAAGGAGACATTGTTCCAGAAGTTACAATTCCGATTACCGCTCCAGAACCATCAACAATCTCATAATCGTGTCTTGGTACCGCACGCTCCTGCATTTCAAAAGCAACTAATTTTCGTGCAACACCAGCTTCTTTTTGCTTTTTAAGCGCTTCAGAATTCGTAAAATCTTTAGTGAATTTGGTAATCCATCCTAAACCAGCTTCAAGAGGAGAAGTGGTGTCGTTGATATCATTTCCGTAAAGGCAGAATCCCATTTCTAAACGTAAAGTATCGCGCGCAGCAAGACCAATCGGCTTAATACCAAAAGAAGCTCCTGCTTCAAAAACTTTGTTCCAGATTGCTTCAGCATCGGCATTTTTGCAATAGATTTCAAATCCGCCAGAACCAGTATAACCAGTAGCAGAAATAATTACGTCATTAAATCCAGCAAAATCGGCTACTTCAAAATGATAATATGTAATCGCTGACAAATCAACAGAAGTCAAAGACTGCATAGCTTCAACTGCTTTTGGTCCTTGAATCGCTAGTAAAGAATATTCATCAGAAAGATTCTTCATGTCAACTCCTAAATCATTGTGAGATGAAATCCAGTTCCAGTCTTTTTCAATATTCGAAGCATTTACAACAAGTAAATACTCTTCCTCTTTCATTTTATAAATAATCAAATCGTCAACAATTCCGCCTTCGTTATTTGGAAGACAAGAATATTGCGCTCTTCCAATTGTCAAAGTAGAAGCATCATTTGAAGTCACTTTCTGAATCAAAGCCAAAGCATTTGGACCCGTTAACAAAAATTCACCCATGTGCGAAACGTCAAAAACCCCCACGCCGTTACGAACTGTTTCGTGTTCAGCATTAACCCCTTCATAAGTAATAGGCATATTATAACCAGCAAAAGGAAGCATTTTTGCTCCTAAACCTTCGTGTATGTGCGTAAGCGCAGTATTTTTCATTGTGTTGTTTTATAAAATTGTTCTGCAAATCTATTCAAAAAATATCGATTTCGAATACCTTAAATTATAAATTTCGCAATAATTTGGAGCTATTTCCTGCTATCCGCTATATCTTTTTGTTTTTAAAGAAAAAACAAAAAGGATGCCGCTACTATCAGGGCTAGGACTATCAGTTTCAAAAGACGAGTTTTGATTTCAATTTTTTATGTAATTTTATTGTATAAAATCGTCTAGATGAAATCATCGTATTTAATTACAAAAGAAGAAATTCTAAAATTATACAAACCTATAAATCCTAAAACTCATAAAGGAACACAAGGTCATGCGGTGATTATTGCCGGAAGTTATGGCAAAATAGGGGCAGGAGTTTTAGCTTCAAAATCTTGTCTAAAATCTGGCTGCGGACTCGTAACGACTTTTATACCAAAGTGCGGTTATCAAATCCTTCAGATCTCTATTCCTGAAGTCATGACCGTAACCGACGAAAACACCAATTTTATTACCAACATTCATTTACCGCTAATGCCGCAAGCTGTTGGAATAGGTCCAGGAATAGGAAAGGAGCTAGGAACACAAAAAGCCTTATTTGAATTTCTGCGAATAAATAAAGCGCCTTTAGTTATCGATGCAGACGCATTAAATATTATCTCAGAAAATTTATCATGGCTAGAATTGGTTCCAGAAGACACAATTCTAACACCTCATCCAAAAGAATTAGAACGTTTAATTGGAAAATGGAATTCAGAATCGGAGAAATTCCAGAAAACAATTGCTTTTTCAGAAAAATACAAAGTGATTATCGTCATGAAAGGCGCACCAACATTTATTATAAACAGAACTTCTGTTTACGAAAATACAAGCGGAAACGCCGCACTCGCGACCGCAGGAAGCGGAGATGTCTTAACCGGAATTCTCACAAGTCTTTTAGCACAAGGCTATGAACCCAAATATGCTTCCAAAATGGGCGTTTACCTCCACGGATTAACAGCCGATTTAGCTTTGCCAAAAACAGGTTATGAATCTTTTACGGCTTCTACGATTATTAAGTATTTAGGGAAAGCTTTTCTTGAATTAGGTAATTAGAGAATGTGTCAATTTGATAATTAGCTGTACGTTTTGTCACCCTAAGGAACGAAGGGTCACACAAGTAATTCTACACAGTAACCATAAAGTAATTCGCCAATCTTTGTCGAGTTTCTAGTGTGATCCTTCGTTCCTCAGGATGACAAAAAATGAGAGTAAATCTGCCAAGATCTGCTCAAATCTTTTTGAATCTGCGTGAAAGGAAAAATCTAAAATCAAAAATCATTAAGTTTGTAACATCCAAGATTAGAGACTTAGCATCTTAGTTTCTTAGCATCTTAGAATCTTTAAAAAATGAAAAATTTCGACTTAAGAACAGTAAATGTCATGCGTTATATAACGCCACTGCGCGAAGGCGGTTCTTTACCCGCATTAGCAGAAGCCGATGACGATTTTAAATACGTATTAAAATTTAGAGGAGCCGGACACGGCGTAAAAGCTTTAATAGCCGAATTAGTTGGCGGACAAATCGCAAAAGCTTTAAAATTGCAATTGCCAGAATTAGTATTCGCAAATCTCGACGAAGCTTTCGGAAGAACAGAAGGCGACGAAGAAATCCAAGATTTACTGCAAGGAAGTCAGGGCTTAAACTTAGCACTTCACTTTTTATCTGGCGCAATTACTTTTGATCCAGTTGTAACAACTGTCGATGCTAAATTAGCATCACAAATTGTTTGGCTAGATGCTTATATAACCAATGTCGACCGAACTTTCAGAAACACCAATATGTTAATTTGGCATAAAGAATTATGGCTGATTGATCATGGTGCGTGTTTGTACTTTCATCATTCTTGGAGCAATTGGGAACAACATGCTAAAAGTCCGTTTGCATTGATAAAAGATCACGTTTTACTGCCTCAGGCTTCAATGTTAAAAGAAGTTGATACTGAGTTTAAAGCGATTCTTACGCCAGAAATTTTAGAAGAAATTGTAAATACAATTCCGCTAGACTGGTTGCAATGGGAAGATGCAGACGAAACTCCAGAAGGATTGCGAAATGTTTATTTGCAGTTTTTAAAGACAAGATTAGAGAATTCAGAAATATTTGTAAATCAGGCGCAAAATGCAAGATAATCACTTATACGAATATGCTGTGATTCGTGTTGTGCCAAGGGTAGAGCGCGAAGAATTCCTAAATATCGGAATCATTTTGTTTTGCAAAAAAGCTAAATTTATAAAGGTTCTTTTTCATTTAAATAAAGAAAAAATACAAGCCCTTTCTGACGATTTCGACATCGAACAGTTAGAATGTAATTTAACTTCATTAGAAAAAATCGCCAAAGGAGCCAAAGACGGCGGTCCAATTGCTGAATTTGAAATTCCAGAACGTTTTAGATGGTTAACAGCCATTAGAAGTTCAGCAATTCAAACCTCAAGACCTCATCCAGGTTTTAGTCAGGATTTGGAGAAAACTATTCAGCGTTTGTTTGAGGAGTTGGTGCTTTAAAGAGTAGCTAAGATGCTAAGATTCTAAGTTTTTTGTTGAGGCGCATAGCAGTGCGTTTGACATTCTTTAAGAAATATCGCAACCCCGATAGCTATCGGGAGCAGAGGCGCAAAGTTTTTTTGATAAAGTTTCCATACACTTTGTCATTTCGACGAAGGAGAAATCTTCACAAGTAACTCCACAAAGTATATCGCCAATCTTTGTCGAGTTACTTGTGAAGATTTCTCCTTCGTCGAAATGACAATTTTGGGTATACTATATGAAATGAAAAACTTAGTGCCTTTGCGTCTTCGTGGCAAAATAAAAAATAAAAAACCACGAACTGCATTTACTGCAATCCGTGGTTCTAACTAAAAACTAACTTACTATTTATTCTAATTCAATTAAAAAGAACCGCAAACATTACCTCCTAAAGTAGGTCCTGCATTAGCAGAAATATCAGCTTTAACAGCCGTTTTAGCTAATTTCACAATAGAATATGGCGGAGTAAAAGCAGTACCGCTTCCAGCTTGAGTTCCCGTTACACTTGTAAATACATTATCAGTAGCTGTAACTGCAGTATAACCCGTCATTAAATCGATAGGATTTTTTACCCCTTCAAAAACATTGCTTTCTACGCGAATATTTGCTTCAAATCCTGCTGCAATACATTTATTGCTTACAGTGCTATTAAAGAAACTGTTTACAATATGCACTTGTCCAAAGCGAACTCTTGGCATTCTTTCTTTACAGCCTGGAGCCCACCAGCATCTTGCAAAAGTAATTCTCAGTTTACCGCGGTCGGCAGTTGCACCATCGCTAGAACCAATTAAGTTAGAGAAACGGTGATCATCAGTTCCTCCAGAACCTCCGGCTTTTGGAGCTTTTAGATAGTGAAATTTAGTGTACGTAACAGAAATATAATCTGATTTGTTTTTGATGTCGAAGTTTCCGTCAACACCGTCTCTAAATTCGCAGTGATCTACCCAAACATTTTGGCAGTCGTCTAAAATTGCATTATCCCAACCATCTGTATCATAAGCACCTGGACCTTCAAAAATCAAGTTTCTAATAATGATGTTTTTACATCTTTTAATGTTAATGATTCCAGAACCGTCTTTAGTTTGATTCGTTGAAACCAATTTTGCACCACTAGCACCATAAATTGTTTTTCCGGTTTGATCTTGAAAAGACAATCTAGTAGTAATGGTAATTGTTCCAGATACTTTAATCACTTTTACAGAAGTGTTTTCAATCGCCGATTTCAGCTGAGCGTAAGTGGTAACTGTAGTTTCGGCAGAAGACCCGCCACCAGTTGTTCCTCCATTTTGCGAGGCCCATCCTGGAACCTCAGCGCAATTTCCAACTTTAGCCGTAGTATTGGTTGCTGAAGCATTAATCGCTGTTTCGTTTGTTGGTTGAATACTTGCTTCTGTGTTTGAAGCGATTTCTTCAGAATTACATGCCGTAAATCCGAGAATCAATGCTGCTGCGAACATTGAAAGTTTTGATTTTAAGTTCATAATTAAGTTTGGTTATTTATAAAAGTTTGACAACGCAAAACTCAATATTATTTGTAGGAAAAAAGTTGAACAAGTTCAAACTTTTACAAAAAAATCTACGAAATGTATTTTTTTAACACTTGTAAATTTACAAAAATGCACAAATAGCTTATTTTTACGTAATCGATTACATTGGTTAAGCCCCTAATTAATGATGAATCGATAAACAAACTTATTCCTTAAACAAAAACCACAAAAATGTACAACCTACTAAGAAAAAACATTGAAAGGAAAATTCCGCTCACAGATGAAGAATGGGACATAATTGTTTCGAAAGCAGAGATTATCAAACTCAAAAAGAATCAATTTCTGCAAATCCAAAATTCAAACAGCAGTTACGAAGGATTTATTTTAAAAGGATCATTCAAGACCTACATTGTAAATGAAAATGGAACAGAAACCGTAATTTTCTTCTCGTTCGAAAACGAATGGATTTGCGATCTGGAAAGTTTTTACCATCAAAAGCCGACCACGTACAACATTAAAGCCATTGAAGACAG
>NZ_DHEI01000051.1:3973-26755 GCF_002399805.1 Flavobacterium sp. UBA4854 | reverse complement strand
GCCAATGTTGCCATTCAGCAAAGACTTTTGGATGTTCTTCATAAAACATCAAAACAACGTTATTTGGATTTTAAAGAACGTTATCCGCAAAAGGTAAGTTCGATAAACAATAAGAATCTTTCGTCGTATTTGGGTGTTTCGCACGAGTTTTTATCGAAGATAAAAAGGAGATGCTAAGGTGCTAAGATTCTGAGATTCTAAGTTTTTATTTCACGCAGATTTTATAGAGATTAATGCACTAATCTCATTTTTGTCATTTCGACGAAGGAGAAATCTCCACAAGTGGCTCCGCAAAGTATTTCGCCAATCTTTGTAGAGCTTCTCGCGAAGATTTCTCCTTCGTCGAAATGACAAAAATGAGAATTAAACTTTGCTTCTCTGCTCCCGATAGCTATCGGGGTTGCGAGATTAAAAATAAAAACTTCGAGTCTTCGCGCCTTCGCGGCAAAAAAACTCGATTAAAAATCCAATATCCCAAAAAGGCATTCATTAGAAAAATGAAAGCTTATATTTTCCTTTTTTTGATTTTCAATAACCAATAAATCATAAGGTTCTAAATGGTGCGGCTTCTCATTGATCGTAATAACGGTTGTATCTAAAGAAAATACAATTACCACTTCAGCATTACAATTCTGATTGCGATTTGTAATTTCCAGTTTATGATGAGATATTTTTTCAGAAACCATCCAATTAAAATCAGTGCCTTTGGTGAAAGAAGTAACTTCATCATCCGAATTAAATTCCATTATTTCATACTTCTCATATTCCTTTTTTTCTTTGTTTACCTCAACATTTAAGACGTTATCAAGCATAACTAAGTATCGGTGATAGCCTTTAAATTTGGTAAACTCTGAAGGTACTTCTTCAATTGTAGCACTGCTTATTCTAAATGCGAAATCTCTATCGGCATAAATGGCGGTTTTTGGATAGATCATATATTCATATGTCAATCCGCCACTCCAAATAGAGGGTTTAGTGTTTTTTTTAGAGAAAAGCTGTATGTTCATTTATTGAATATTTTAATAATTTTATTCTCTTTTTTTGTCCTCCTGAGCGAAGACGAAGGATCATAAGTAGCTCGACAAAGAGAAAAACTTTGCTGAATATCTTGGCGGTCCTTCGACTTCGCTCAGGAAGACAAACTGTATGGAGAGCTTTATCGAAAAAACTTTGCGGCTCTGCTAGATTAAAAAACTTCGTGTCTTCGCGCCTTCGTGGCAAAAAAACTTAAATCTTTTTCTCCAAATAAATAAACTCCAAAGGTTCAGCAGAAACTGTCGTATGAATTTCACTTTCAGGGAAAGCTTCACGTTTTCCTGTATCTACATAACCATGACGTTTGTACCAAGCCACAAGCTCTTCACGAACCGAAATAACCGTCATAATAATACCCGATAATCCCAAAGATTTTGCATGATTTTCGGCTTCAGCCAAAAGTTTTTTTCCGATTCCGCTGTTTTGAAGTTCTGGCGAAACGGTAAGCATTCCTAAATACAATTGATGTCCTTTTTCAACCAATAAAACCGAACCGATAATTTTGTCATTCTCTGTAAATTTCAGAATTGTATTTTTTGGATCAAGAAAGATTTCGGTCATTTCTTGTTCGTCGGTTCTTTTTCCTTCTAGTAAATGCGCTTCGGTTGTCCAGCCTTTTTTAGAAGTTTCGCCTCTATATGCTGAATTTATTAAGATGGTTAATGCTGGAATGTCTTCTTGTAGTGCTTTTGTAATCACGAGTAATATATTCTGAAATTGATTTTTCAAAGATAAAAAAAGCTGCAAAATTATAATTGCAGCTTTTAGTATATAATAAATGGTTGCTAAAATTATTTAAGCGAATATGCTGCTATGGTTTTCTTGAAAAGAGAAGGCACATAGACTATTTTTTTCTCCTTGTCGAGTCCTATATCGGCTGTGTAATATTCTTCTTTTCTGGTATCTGAAAGGATTTCTTTTGAGCCATCTTTATGTACGTAATAAATAACTCCTGTCCAGCAGCTCACAATAAACGCATTGTCTGTTATTGGCTCAATTCCATCTGTATTTTCATCCATGCCTTCTGCCAAAAGCTGTTTATTCTTTTTAGAATCCATTTTGTATAATGATCCACTGTCTAAAAAATACAAATCAGTATCGATAGCTTTTAGGCCATTAGGTTTGTTTAGGTTTTCTAAGTAAACAGTTGCAATCTCATTTTCTAATTTGAAAATCTTACCCACTTTTGGGTCAGAAACATAAACAACTCCTTTTTTATCAACAGTTACGTCGTTTAATATTTTGGAACCATCAACGATTATTTTTTTGAGTATTTTTTGTTGTTTGATATCTATAATTACAATTTCTGTTAGGTCGGCTACAAATAACTTATTCTTGAATTTCGCCATTCCTTTTGGGGCGTTTAAACCCGATATCCAATTTAGATTGATGATTTTTCCATCGACAGTTAATTTTCCTATGCTTCCTTTTCCGTCACGTTCAGCCGGCGAACCATCCATTAAAGAGGTATATAAAATCTGATCTGCTTTGTCGAATAATACCGATTCAGGAACAGGCAAAATACTATCGGTTATCCAAATTCTATTTAAAGAATGTTGAGCAATACTCGAAAAACTTATTGTAAATAGCACTAAAACATAATAAACATTTTTTTTCATTTTGATTGGCTTTTGATTTCTTTGTGTTTACGAATTGGACGCAGATTTAACGGATTCGTTATCACGAAGACGCGGATTAATACGGATTTTAAAATTGTAAACCGTGTAAATCTGCTCCCGATAGCTATCGGGATTGCAAAAGCAAATCTGTTTAATCTGCGTTCAAATATATAATTGAAAAGCGTATCTTACAAAAACAACTTTGTTTTTTACAGGAATTTATTTTTGTTTAAGAATTTTAAATATCTTTGAATTATGAGTACAGCAACAAAACCAAAACATATCGGCAGAAATATAAGCCGTATCAGAGAGCTTAAAGATATGAAGCAGGATGCACTGGCATTGGCTTTAGGCATAAGCCAGCAGATGGTTTCGAATATTGAAAACAGCGAAACGGTTGACGAGCAAAGATTAATTGAGATTGCAAAAGCCCTTGGAGTTTCTGTTGAAGCAATTAAAAACTTTTCGGAAGAAGCGGTTTTTAATATTATTGGAAATACTTTCCAAGATCACGGTACTATTCCTATTATTACAACAGGTGATTACAATTGTACTTTTAATCCTTTAGATAAAGTTGTAGAACTTTACGAACGTTTGGTACAAGCTGAAAAAGATAAAGTGGAGTATTTGGAGAAATTATTGAACGGGAAATAAACGTTTTGAAGATATATTAAATGAAAAGAGACCTTTGATGAGGTCTCTTTTTTTGTTTCTTGTCGTTTGCGAAGTCGCTGATTGTAGGTCTCGAAAGTCTGTTGAATTCGAATAAGCTTGTTTAAAATCAGGTATTTATACCTATCTGTCATTATAGTGGTTTTGATATATTTGATTAAAAATTATAGCTTATGTTTACAAATAATTATTCTGGTTCAAAATGCCCTAAATGTGAAAACCGTTCTTTTGAAACTGTTTTGGAAACACCCAATAAGTCTAACTTTAAATTGCAATTTATACGATGTGTTTCGTGTAAAACAGTTATAGGGGTGTCCGATTATTATAATTTAGGAGCTTTGATCTACAAATTTGCTAAAAAAATGAATATTAACCTTGATTCATAATTTGATTCTTTTTTTCAATTTTAGATACATTTTTGCGGGCATTTAAATTATGCTTTACGAAGTCTCGGACTTCGTATCTGCTCCCATTTTCTGTTTCAATTTCGTGCAACTTGATTTTTGTCAAAACTTTTGGATGCAGTTTTAAAAAAAATTATTCTTCTTCTATTTCCATCATCATATTATAATGACCTATATTTTCTGTGTGAACAAAAATTTCTCGGAAAACATCCAAATATTTACTAATTGTATTGTCAGGAGATTCGATATATAAATCATCAGGCATAGTATGTGAGCCTTCATTTGTCCAACTCATTAGTGATCTGCAAATTTCTTTTTCTTCTTTAGAAGTAAATTTACTTAATAAAAAGTCATCCCTACGATTTCCTAAAATACTGTAATAATTTTCAATTATGCGTCTCATCGTATTTTGAATTGTAATACCAGAGTTTTTTTCCCATTCTTTAATTTCTCTCCATAATAATTCGTATGATGATTGAATCGGATTTTTATCTAAATATGGTTGAATAGTAGAGTGCTTATTGTTTTTTCTTAGGATCCAGAAATGGGCTTTTTCACCTTTTCTATATGAACTGTCAACATACGTAACTTCTTTGTGAAAGTATATATTATGGGTAAGAAGTATAATTTGTTTTATATTTCCAATATCAACTCTTACTTCTTTTATTATTTCTTTTATTAAAGTACTTACAAGAAAAAGAACATTACTATCTAGACTCGAAATTGGGTCGTCTATTACCAAAATTCTCTCAGAATTTACGTTATCCTCTGAACTCCCACCTTTAGCAAGTTGTAAGTAATACAAAAAAGTTATAAATGTAATCTCTCCTTCGCTTAATGTCGATTCGGCAATTGTACCATCTTCTCTTTGAATTTGGTAAAAACCAATCTCTTTAGAAGGAACAATTTCAAAATTCAAAAAACCATATGATTTTAGGGTTTTGTTTATCTCATCAATTGTTGGTTGGATACTAGTAACATTCTTTGCTAATAATTTAATTTCAGCATCTAGAGTTTTAAATTCGTTTAGTTTTGTTTCTCTTTCAATTTTTAATTTATCTATATATGATTGAATTCCTTGCGATGATTTCAAGAATGTATCAATATCAATTTTATTTTCTTCGCAAACATATCTCCAAATAGAATTGATTAATTTTTTCTTTTCCTCGGCAAAGTTTGTTACAATTTTATTATGATTGCCAATCAATTTATTTGCTTCAATTATTAGTTCAGAAATTAGTCGTAATTGTTCTTTTAACGAAACTATTTCAATGATTCTGCTTGGTTCCTTAGTTTTGTTGTTTATAAGTTCTTTATTTGTAGATATCTGGCTTGCTAATGTTTTTAGAAAAGCTGAAAATTTATCATTATCAAGTTTTGATTTTGTGAAATTTTTTTGATTAACCTCAATAAGGTTTAACTCATTAAGTACATTGTCAATTAATCCAAAATATTCTTGTTTTAATGAATTAATAAGATTTAAATCTTCTAAATACGTTTCATCAAAATAACTTTCTAATTGCTTTTTGAAATCAATAGTTATTGTTTCTTTTTGACAAAAAGGGCAAGTGTCGTTTTCAATATAATTTCTACCAACATTCACCCAGTCGTTAATGTTTAATTTTTGAATGAGTTTTGAAATATCTACATCTGCTTTCCCAACAATAATTTTTTTCCAAATTAAGCTCTTTTCAATTTCAATAACTCTATCAAAAGAGATAAGGCTTATTAATGTAATATTTTGAGGAATTTCTCCTAGTATTGTCTTTGCTTTTAATTTCAGTTCTTCAATTGATTCAACAGGAACTTTATTGTTTTTATATTCTTCAAGCAATTTATTTTTAAAACTTTCAGACTTTAAAAATCCAACAAAAGCTTCTTTAAAATCTTTTTCATGTTTTTTATAAACTTTAGACCAAGTATCATCTTTAAACTTAGTTTCTAAAGTTTGAATAGAAGCAGTTTGTTTTTCTAAAGTTTCTTTCTTCAGCAAACCAACTTGTTTTATAGTTTTTAGTTCTTCATTTTTTAATCTTATATTCTCAATTTCTTCAGCTGTTGCTTCTCCTAGTGTAAAAATTCCACTGATTTGCCCACTGCCAAAATTTTGCTCCCTAAATTGTTTATTATAGACTAATGTAGGAATGTTTTGTTCGTTGTTCCAGTTTAAGGTACAATGCTTAAAATTATCATTACTATTGTCAAATAAAAAGTTTGATATTGTAGTTTTACCACATCCATTTGCTCCATATATAAAATTTATTTTCTTCAAATTATTAATTTGAATTCCATTTTCGTCATAAGATGCAAACTGTTTAATGTTTATGGATTTTATCATAACTTATAATTTAATTATTTCAAACATAATAATTTATCCTGCATAAAGCTAATGTTGATTTCAAAAAAAAAAGCCACAAATTACAGATAATTTGTGGCTGCGAAATTTTATAGATGGTAAAGATTACCCCAAGAAATCCTTCAATTCCTCATAACTCTTAATCTTCACACTCACTTTCTCCTCATTAATAACACTCTCAATTTGAGCAGGAATAGGAAGTGTAATTCCTAAAGCAGGTTCAACAACATCTAAGAATTTAATAGGATGCGCTGTTTCTAAGAAAATACCAATGGCGTTGGGGTGTTTTTCAAGCTCTTTTTTCAAACCTAAATAACCAACAGCGCCGTGCGGTTCTGCGATATAACCGTCTGTGTTGTAGATTTTCTTTAGTGCTTCAAGCGTTTCTTCATCAGTATAACTATAAGAAGAGAAATCTTTTTCGAAAGCTTTTAAATCGTTATTGTATAATTCCTGAATTCTAATAAAGTTGCTTGGGTTTCCAACATCCATGGCGTTAGAGATTGTGGCTTTAGAAGGTTTTGGGTCGTATTTTCCGTTTTCTAAGAATCTTGGCACCGTATCGTTTACGTTTGTAGACGCTACGAAATGTTCAATTGGCAAACCTAGTTTCTTTGCCATAATTCCGGCGCAGATATTCCCGAAGTTTCCGCTTGGGCAAGAGAAAACTAAAGGTTTGTTTTGGCTTTTCAACGCTTTGTAAGCAAAGAAGAAATAAAACATTTGCGGTAACCAGCGCGCAATATTAATCGAGTTTGCAGAAGTCAGGTTTTTGTGTGCCAAAGTTTCGTCTAAAAACGCTTTTTTCACCATATCCTGACAATCGTCAAAAACACCGTCAACTTCAAGCGCTTTAATGTTTTGCCCTAAAGTAGTCAATTGTTTTTCCTGAATATCGCTCACTTTTCCTGACGGATATAAAATGACAACATCAACGCCATCAACGCCAAGAAATCCGCTGGCAACGGCTCCGCCTGTATCTCCAGAAGTAGCTACTAAAACGGTGTTTTTAGCGTCTTTTTTGTCTTTATTGAAATAGCCCAAACAACGTGACATAAATCGCGCTCCAACGTCTTTAAACGCCATTGTTGGTCCGTGAAATAATTCTAACGAATAGATTCCGTCTTCGACTTTCACAACCGGAAAATCAAAAACTAAAGTTTCGGCAATGATTTCTTTAAGTTTTTCTGCTGGAATTTCGTCGCCAACAAATTGTTTAATGGCTTCAAAAGCAATTTCTTCGTGGCTTAAACTTTCAATTTTATCAAAAAAAGAAGGATCAAGCGGTGTGATACTTTCTGGGAAATATAATCCTTTGTCAGTTGCTAATCCTTGTATAACAGCTTCTTGAAAAGAAACTTTTGGGGCATTATGGTTTAAACTGTAGTATTTCATTGGTTGCTTTTTATTTAACCGCAAAGAGCGCAAGTAATTGGTTTCTTTTGAAAACGCAGAGATCGCAAAGCTTTGTGGTTATATTTTTTATTCAATAGTTATTTTTAAGCATTTTTGTCATTTCGAGGAACGAGAAATCTTCGCAAGTAACTCCGCAACGTTAATCCAATCTTTGTCGAGCTTCTCGTGGAGATTTCTCCTTCGTCGAAATGACAAACTACACGGTTATGTATTGTGTCTATGCTTTGCGGGAGCTTCGACTCCGCTCAGCCTGACAAGCGTCTCGTATAACTCTTAATACTTAATTCTTCTTACTTAATACATTTCACATCTCACAAAATGCGGACACCATCAGGGTTGATTTTCGAGACATGAATTTCATACGGTAAATTCATTTTTTCGTAAACGTCGCTCATGGCTTTTGCGATTTTTTCGGCGGTTTCTTTTCCTCTGCTTAAAGCAAAAATTGACGGGCCAGAACCTGAAATTCCAGAGCCTAAAGCGCCGTTTTCATAAGCCGTTTGTTTAATTTGGTCAAAACCTGGAATTAAAACACTTCGTAAAGGCTCTACGATTTCGTCATGAAGCGAACGTCCGATTAATTCGTAATCTTTGGTGTAAAGACCTGCAACCAATCCGCCTACATTTCCCCATTGCATGATGGCGCTTTTTAGGGAAACGTTTTGTTTTAAAACCGAACGAGCGTCAGAAGTCTTTAATTCAATTTGCGGGTGAACCACTGTTGCGTATAATTCCTCTGGACTGTCAATTCTGATAATATCAAGTGGCGCGTAGCTTCTTACCAAAGTAAATCCGCCTAAAAGGGCAGGAGCAACGTTATCAGCATGCGCGTTTCCGCTGGCTAATTTCTCGCCCTGCATCGCAAACTGAACTAAATCTTTACGAGAATATGGTCTTCCCAATAATTCATTAATTCCGAAAACTGCTCCCGCAGAACTTGCAGCACTGCTTCCAATTCCGCTTCCGGCTTTTATGTTTTTATAAATTTCGATTTCGAATCCGAAGTCTAATTCGTCCAAAGTTTCCAACATTGCCAAAGCAGCAACTCCAGAAACGTTTTTCTCGGTTTCCAAAGGCAAATCGGCACCGACAATTTTAGTAATTCGAACTCCTTTTTGATCGACTTTTCGAACAATCATTTCATCGCCCGCATTGTCTAAGCAAAGTCCGAGTACGTCAAATCCGCATGAGAGATTGGCAATTGTAGCGGGACAGAATAATTTTATTTCCATTTTTTTTGGTTTTTGCCGCGAAGGCACAAAGTCACAAAGTTTTATTTTTTAAGGCTTTGGTCTTTTTGCCACGAAGGCGCTAAGGCACAAAGTTTATTTTTATAGTTTCTGAGATACTAAGTTTCTAAGATGCTAAGTATAAAAAAACTTAGAAACTTAGCGGCTTAGTGCCTTAGCGGCTAAACATTCCCAATACGAATAACGTCGGCAAAAATTCCTGATGCTGTTACTGCTGCACCAGCTCCGGCTCCTTTGATCAATAAAGGCTGATCTACATAACGATCTGTGTAGAACAATACGATATTGTCTTTTCCTTCTAAATTATAGAAAGGATGATCTTTCGGGATGAATTGCAGTCCTACGCTTGCTTTTCCGTTTTCGAATTGCGCTACGTATTTCAATCTTGAATCTTTGGCTAAAGCTTCTTTATAAATACCTTCAAAATGAGCAGCATGTTTGATTAATGATGCGAAGAAATCTTCGTTGTTTGTTGTTGCTAAACATTCTGCAGGTAAAAACGATTCGTTTGCAATAGCGTCAATATCCATTTCGTAACCGCTTTCGCGAATTAAGATTAAGATTTTACGCGCTACGTCGATTCCGCTTAAGTCAATTTTTGGATCTGGTTCTGTGAAACCTTGAACTCCAGCTTCTTTTACCACATCGTGGAAAGAGTTATTTTCGTCAAAATTGTTGAAAATAAAGTTCAAACTTCCAGATAAAACTGCCTGAATTTTATGCACTTTATCTCCAGATGCAATTAAGTTTTTTACCGTATCGATAATTGGCAATCCCGCACCAACATTCGTTTCAAATAAGAAAGGAGCATTGTATTGACGAGATAAGCTTTTTAGTTTTTTATAATTGTCGTAAGCAGAAGAACAAGCAATTTTATTACAAGTTACAACGGCAATACTTTCTTTTAAGAATTTCTCGTAAGCTTCAGAAACCGTTGCATTTGCAGTAATATCCACGAAAATGCTGTTACGTAAATTCAGTTCTTTTGCCTTTTTGATAAATTCTTCAATGCTTGCTGGTTCGCCTTCGCTTAAAGCGGCATCCCAATTTTTTAAAGAAATTCCGTCTTCGTCAAATACCATTTTTCTAGAATTAGACAAAGCAATTACGCGAACGTTGATCTTTAAATTATCTTTTAAGAACTTTCTTTGATTGTGAATCTGCTCAATGAATTTTTCTCCCACATTTCCAACTCCCATCACAAATAGGTTCAGCTGTTTTGTGTTTTCTTCGAAGAAATTCTCGTGTAAAGTATTCAGTGCTTTTTTAACGTCTCTTTCGTTAATTACAGTCGAGATATTTCTTTCAGAAGCACCTTGTGCAATGGCACGAATATTTACGTTGTTTTTTCCTAAAGTACTAAACATTCTTCCGCTTAAACCTTGGTGATTTTTCATGTTTTCACCCACTAGAGCAATAATGCAAAGGTCTTTTTCTACATAACAAGGATCGATTTTGTTTTGCGAAATTTCGATTTCAAAAGCGCTGTTGATTGCAGCTTCGGCATTATCAGCATCTGAATTTAAAATTCCGATACAAATTGAATGCTCAGAAGAAGCTTGCGTAATAAAAATTACGTTGATTTTTTCTTGAGACAATACTTCAAACAAACGTCTAGAAGAACCTGCAACTCCAATCATTCCTGGGCCTTCAAGAGTTAAAAGCGAAATATGATCGATATGGCTGATTCCTTTTACAACTGTATCTTTTGATGAAACCTGATTCGAAATCAAAGTTCCTTCAGCTTCAGGTTCAAAAGTATTTTTGATTAAAATTGGAATGTTTTTTCTTAAAACTGGCTGAATTGTTGGTGGATACAACACTTTTGCTCCAAAGTGCGACAATTCCATCGCTTCTTGATAAGAGATAGTAGCAATTGGCTGTGCTTGTTTTACGATTTTTGGGTTTGCAGTAAACATTCCGTTTACGTCAGTCCAGATTTCCAATTGTTCCGCATTGATTGCTCCCGCGATAATTGCTGCAGTATAATCAGATCCGCCACGTCCTAAAGTCGAAGTGATTCCATCAAGAGTCTGTGCAATAAATCCAGGTAGGATATTGATTCTCGATTCATTCGAACCAAAATATTCCTGAATCAATTTATTTGAAACTTCGAAGTTAACGGCTGCTTTCCCGAAGTTATTATCTGTTTTAATTAATTCTCGGCTGTCTTTATAAACTGCATCTTTACTGATTTGCTCATAGGCTTTAGCAATAATGAATGACGAAAGCAATTCACCAAAACTTAAAATAGTATCGGCAGTTCTAGGAGATAATTCGCCAAGCAAGAAACATCCGTCCAATAAAGTTTCTAAATGGTTAATGATTCTTTTTACATGGCTTAAAAGGCTGCTTTGTTCGCTTACGGGAATCAGTTCTTTTAAGGTGTCAAGGTGTTTTTTCTCAATTTCGGCAACAACTTCTCTAAAACTTTCGTCATTTGCCGCTGCTTTTGCCGCCGCTGCTTGAAGTAAATCGGTCACTTTGCTAAGAGCAGAAACTACAACAACAAGCTGATCTTGTTTTGCTTTTTGGTTTACAATGTCGAGAACGAGTTTTATATTTTGAGCATTGGCAACCGAAGTTCCGCCAAATTTTAATACTTTCATTTTGTGATATTTTTTAATAAGGTGCAAAGATTTTGAGTGACAAAGGTTCAAAGATTATCGACTGTGAACTGAAACTGAAAACTGCGACTATTTTTTTTGTAAATGTTTTTTATGTATCCAATAACTCTCTTCTTTCAAGAAAAAAGTATAGGTAACCTAGGATTATATGTAAAAATGTATACCCCTAAGGGGTAGTAGTTGTTGTAGTAGTAATAATGGTAGCAGCAATTGCAACTCCTGTTTGAGCTGTAATAATTGTAGATTGATATTTTATGCTGTTACTTTTCATTTTTGATTTTTCAAAAGTACAGCTTTTTATATGAGTTAAAAACTTAAAAGGCTTTTTTACGAATATTTTAATAATTCAAATCTCTATAAATCAATATTGAGTATTTGTTAAAATTGAATATGCTAAATTGATGTTTTGATATATTTTGGATAGCTTTTTTTTGAGATTTAGTCGGTGCAAATGATTGGTGTTTAACTCAAAAAGACCTTAAAAATGGGATGTAGCTGTATATTTTGATCTGAAAAGCGATTTGGAATAGTTAAACTGCTTTTAAAGAAATCTTAATTATTGTGATAAAATGTTGCTTTTTAATATTGATTTGTTGAATTTTGGCGTTTAAAATTTACAATCATCATGAGAGAGATCCATTATATAAGTTCAGAAACTATTACTTTAGAAACATTACAAGAAATTTTAAGTCAGAATAAAATTCTTGAATTATCTGAAGAAGCTAAAGTAAATGTTCAGAAATGCCGTGATTATTTAGATAAGAAAATGGCATCACATACGGCTCCAATTTACGGAATCAATACTGGTTTTGGGTCTTTATATAGTGTGAAAATCTCTAACGAAAATTTATCTAAGCTTCAAGAAAACTTAGTAAAATCTCATGCCTGCGGAACAGGAGAGGAAGTTCCTGCCGAAATTGTGAAAATGATGTTGTTGCTTAAAATCCAATCTTTAAGCTATGGTCATTCTGGAATTCAGTTAATCACATTACAGCGTTTGGTTGATTTTTACAATAATGATATTCTACCAATAATATATACTCAAGGTTCACTTGGAGCTTCTGGAGATTTAGCTCCTTTGGCACATTTGTCTTTGCCTTTAATTGGAGAAGGAATTGTGTTATTTGAAGGAAAAAAGGTAGCTTCTGCTGAAGTTTTAAAACATTTTAATTGGGAACCTATCGTTTTACAGTCAAAAGAAGGTTTGGCTTTGTTAAACGGAACCCAGTTTATGAGTGCTTATGGAGCTCATATTTTAATTAAAGCTTACAAATATTCGTATTTGGCAGATTTAATCGGAACTATTTCTTTGGAAGGTTTTGACGGAAGAATTGAGCCATTTAACGAATTGATACATTATATACGTCCGCACAAAGGGCAAATCGTAACCGCACAAAGAATTACTGAATTCTTAGACGGAAGTGAAATTATCACTCAAGAAAAGAAACACGTTCAAGACCCGTATTCTTTCCGTTGTATGCCACAGGTTCACGGAGCTTCAAAAGATGCAATTGATTATGTTAGAAAAGTATTCAAAACAGAAATCAACTCAGTTACCGATAATCCTAATATATTTATAGAAGCCGATCAGATTATTTCTGGAGGAAATTTCCACGGACAGCCTTTGGCTTTAGCATTAGACTTTATGGCAATTGCTTTGGCCGAATTAGGAAGTATTTCTGAAAGAAGAACCTATCAGTTAATTTCGGGACTGCGTAATCTTCCAGCATTTTTGGTTGATAATCCAGGATTAAATTCAGGTTTCATGATTCCGCAATATACTGCAGCAAGTATTGCAAGTCAAAACAAGCAATTGGCGACACCTGCAAGTATCGATAGTATTGTTTCAAGCAACGGTCAGGAAGATCACGTGAGCATGGGAGCAAATGGCGCTACAAAAGCCTTACGTATTTTAGACAATTTAGAACGTATTTTAGCAATCGAATTATTAAATGCATCTCAGGCAATTGCCTACAGAGAGCCTTTAAAATCAAGTGATTTTATCGAAATGTTCTTAAACAGCTACAGAGAAGTGGTGCCTTTGGTAAAAGAAGACAGAATCTTACATAATGATATAGAAAACACGGTGTTATTCCTTGAGAGTTTTCAAATTGAAAACGATTTGTTAACAATGGCTTAACACTGAAACGTGTTATTGAAGGTAATTTTGCGCTATCAAAAATAAAACAATGTCAATAAACAGTATTTTCCAATTTTTAGTGCCGAAAGACAAAAAATTCTTTCCACTTTTTGAAGAGGCTTCTAGCAATTTAATTGAATTAGCTTCTAACTTACACGAAGCTGTAAATTTACCATTAAAAGAAAGAGAAATTCTTTTTCAAAAGATTGACGAATTAGAACAAAAAGGAGAAGACATTACACGTCAGACTAACCTTGAGTTAAGCAGAAACTTTATTACTCCATTTGATAGAGAAGACATTCACACGTTAATTACTTCAATTGACAACGTTGCAGATTACCTTCATGGTGCATCTAGCCGTATGAGATTGTATCAAGTTGATAAGATTACAAAATCTATCAGAAAGATGACAGAAATCAACCTTGAAGCTTGTCAAAACATTGATAGTGCTGTAAAAGAGTTGAGAAACTTACAAAACTTTAAAGTTATTAAAGATGCTTGTGCTAGAATTAACAAACTAGAAAACAAGTCTGATAACGTATATAACAAAGCAGTTTTTGAAATTTTTGAAAACGAAACAGACGCTAAAAATATTATTAAATATAAAGAGGTGTTATCTGTTTTAGAATCAGCAACAGACAAATGTAAGAGTGTTGCGAACATACTAGAATCTATTTCTGTAAAACATTCTTAATTCAATTTTTCAATCTGAAGTTATAATTTTATGACGCTACTTATATTAATTATAGTATTAGCCTTAATTTTTGATTACATCAATGGTTTTCATGATGCGGCAAATGCTATAGCGACTGTTGTTGCAACAAAGGTTTTGACACCTTTTCAGGCGGTTGTCTGGGCAGCATTTTTTAACTTTCTGGCTTATTGGGTTTTTGGATTTGGTGTTGCAGATACTGTTGCTAAAACAGCGCACACAATGGAAATTAACCTTGTTGTTATCCTAGCCGGAGTAATTGCAGCAATTTGTTGGAATTTATTGACTTGGTGGTTAGGAATCCCTTCAAGTTCTTCACATACCTTAATTGGAGGTTTCGCAGGAGCAGCTGTAGCGCACGCTATTGCAGTTCACGGTTTCTCTGGTTATGTTGGAGAAGACGGAGCAACTCACTACTGGTATGAAATTGTAAGCTGGTATAAGGCCGGTAAAGATGGTGGAATGCCCTCGGGAGTCATCATTATTATTGCATTTATCGTTTTAGCTCCATTAATAGGTGCTATAGCATCTTATTTGATTTCTATTTGGCTATTAAATGCTTCACGTAAAAGTCTTGGGCCAAAAATCTTTACTGTAGCTTTAATGCTTGCAACGATTTGGTTTGTTTACGTTCAGATGGTTTCTTATGAAGAAATTGTAGAGCATGGAAAACCTCGTTTTGATTCTCATTTCTGGAGTGTTGTATTCGATTCTCATAATATTAAATGGTTCTTAGTTGCTTTCATTATCTTGACAGTGAGCGGATTTTGTTTAATATTCAGTAGTTTAAATCTTCATCAGGCAGATGCTGCTTTAAAGAAAATGCAGTTATTATCTTCTGCGGCATTTAGTTTAGGTCACGGAGGAAACGATTCTCAAAAAGTAATGGGTATTATTGCTGCAGCTGTAGCAGTATATATCAATACTAATCCAGGAGTTCACATGGATGCTTGGTTAGATGTTGTGCTTCCAAATGACGACGCAGGTATTAAAGGTGTAATGCCAAGCTGGATTCCGTTAGCATGTTATTCTGCGATTGCAGCAGGAACTTTGAGTGGTGGATGGAAAATTGTGAAAACAATGGGATCTAAAATTACTAAAGTAAGTTCATTTGAAGGTGTTGCAGCAGAAACTGCAGGAGCTTTGACACTTTACTTTACAGAACACTTAAAAATTCCAGTAAGTACAACACATACAATTACAGGATCTATTATTGGTGTTGGATTAACAAAACGTGTTTCTGCCGTTAGATGGGGAGTTACCGTAAGTTTAATCTGGGCTTGGATCTTAACTATTCCAATTTCAGCTTTATTAGCAGGTTTGGTTTATTTTATTCTAAGCGTCTTTATGTAATCTGAGAAAATGAATTTTGTAAAATGTGAAAAGTAAATCACATTTTGTTAATATAGAAAACCGATTTCAAATCTGAAATCGGTTTTTTTTGTTTTAATTTGTTTTAAAGTGAAAGAATAAAAACTTTTGAAGGTTATATATAAAACCGATTTCACAGACTTTTGTAAATACATTAATATTTAAAATAATGAAGAGAATAATTTTGTTGGTTTTGATGCTGATTGTAAAAACTGGTTTTGCGCAGGCAAATGACAAAGCGTTTAAATACGGTTTTGTTGATCAGACAGGAAAAGAAATAGTTCCTTGCAAATACGACGGTATTACTGCTTTTGAAAATGGGTTTGCTGTTGTGCAATTAAAAGGCAAAAGCGGGGTAGTAGATAAAACCGGAAAAGAAGTTATTCGCTGTACTTATGATGAAATAATTAATAAGCAGAATTGGGTAATTGTAAGTAATAAAAACGCTAAAAATCAATATTTAATCAAGTCTTCAGATGTTTTGCTAACTAAAAAGTATGATGATGCAAAAACTTTATCACCTGAAATAACAGCTGTAAAACTAAACAATAAATGGGGTTTTATAGATGTGGTTGGAGAAGAGATAACTCCGAAATATGACGAAATAATTGACTTTGCAGATCGATTTGCTGTTGTGAAATTAAATGGCAAATTTGGTATTGTAGATCAGATTGGGAAAGAGGTTGTTCCTCTAATTTATGATCAAGTTCAAAATTTTAAAGAAGGTTTTGCAGTAGTAGAATCTAATAATAAATTTGGAGTAATTAGTGAAGAAGGGGAAATTGTAGTTCCTGTCAAGTACGATATGAATTTTTATTTTAAGGATAATATATCTATTGTAAAGCTGGAAAATAAATATGGCATTTTGGATAACGACGGAAAAGAAATCGTTCCAATAAAATACGATTTTATGGTTTTAAATGATGACTTAATTCAAGTGAAAATAGGCGATAAATATGGATTGATTGATAAAACAGGAAAAGAAATTACTCCAATTAAATATAATGTAATTGAATCGTTTAAAGACGGAATTGCCGTGATAAAATTGGACGGGAAATATGGTTTTATTGATAAAGAAGGAAAAGAAATCGTAGTGCCTAAATATGAAAAAGCAGATGATTTTAAAGATGGTTTAGGCGCTGTTAGAATTCAAGTCGGAAAATAAAATCAAAACTTTTGAAGGTTTTTATGATTGTGTTTTCGCTTGTAATGTGTCTGTTTAAGCTGTTTCTGGTCTTTTGAAATAATACTGATAGTTCCGTCAATTTCGAGCATAGCGAGTTTAATATCTGTAAGGTGTTCTAAACCGTGTTCGCGCGCAGCTTCCTTTAATTCTTCGTGCGAAACATCTAATCTGCTCAAAGTTTTAAAATCTAATATGCCATCGTGAATTAAGATTTCAGGTTTGTCCAATAGCAAATCGCCAAGAGTTTTGAATCTCTTTGTTAATTTCTTAATAGCAAAGTTGATCGAAAACAAAACCAGTGCAGCGACTAATCCTCCTATTAAACTTGTATCTGGACCAACCATCGCATTTTGAACGGAGTTGCTTATTAATAAAATTAGTATTATATCGGCAGTATTTAATTGCGAAAGCTCTTTTTTGCCAAAAACGCGAAGCGCAATTGTCATAAAGAAATAGACAGCAACACTTCTGATAATAATATCTAAATAAGGAAAAGTCATGTTTTTTATTTTAAAGTTAAATAAAAAAGCTTTGCCAAAGGTTTAAACTTTGACAAAGCTTTTGAGTAATTAAATGTTTTCTTAACCCAGACATTTAGTCCAGATATTTTTAGTGTCTATGATTTTCCAAACATTGTCTTTCTTTTCTAAGTACACCGATATTCCATATGGCAGTTCTTTTGAATAACAATCAACTTCCATATAGGCTTTTTTGTTGTCTTCAGAGAATATCGGAATCGATAATATGATATAATCATTGGCTTTATCTATTTTCGAGACAGAAATTAATTTTAGTTCTTTTGATATCTTTTTTGATAATGTATATTTTAAAAAGCAGTTATTCTGTTCTACAAAATTTATTGAATCTTTAACGTTGAATATTTTTTCTCCTTTCGTATTAGCGTTCAATAACATTTGGATATAAATTTTCGTGTTTTGGAGAATAATTGGTAACCTCGGAGGAAGTTTTACAACTGATGGTTTTGTAGGTTTTGCGTAAATGTCCTCAGTACTGATTTTAAGTTTCTTAAAACTGTTGCAAACTGCGTAAGAGTTTTTAGAATTCTCAATACGGTTTTGTTTAATAAAAGTTTCTACGATTTTATCAGTTTCAATCTTTCTAATTTTTTCATTATCAGAGCAATCATTTTTACTGCAACTTGTTATAATTAAAATTAGAAAGATTGTGATTTTTTTCATTGATGAAGTTTTGAAAAAGGCTATTAATTATAATTTAAAATTCTTCTCAATCGCTCTAATCATTTCTCCTGCAACATCTTTATTGGTCGCGCCTTCAATTCCTTCAAGACCTGGAGAAGAGTTTACTTCAAGTAATAATGGGCCTTTAGAAGAACGGATAATATCAACTCCAGCCACTTTTAAGTCCATTGCTTTTGCGGCTTTAATCGCAATCTTTTTTTCTTCGGCAGTTACTTTTATGACAGATGCGGTTCCGCCCAAATGGATATTAGCTCTAAATTCGCCTGGCATTGCTTCACGTTGGATTGCAGCAACCACTTTTCCGTCGATTACAAAACAACGAATATCTTTTCCGTTAGCTTCTTTAATGAATTCCTGAACTAAGATATTGGCATTTAAACTTTTGAAAGCATTGATCACACTTTCTGCTGCTTTTTTGGTTTCGGCTAAAACAACGCCTTTTCCTTGTGTTCCTTCTAATAATTTTACAATTAAAGGTGATCCGCCAACCATTTTGATTAAGTTGTCTGTGTCAAGCGGAGAATTGGCAAAACCAGTAGTTGGAATATCGATTCCGCTATTTAAAAGCAATTGTAAAGAATATAATTTATCTCTGGATTGTGTGATCGCTGTTGATGAATTTAAAACAAAGACTTTCAAAGCCTCAAACTGACGTGTTAAAGCGCAGCCGTAAAAGGTGATACTCGGGCGAATTCTTGGAATAATAGCATCAAATTCGTTTAAGATTGTTCCGCCTCTGTAGTGAATTTCAGGCTTCTTGGCATCCAATTTCATGTAGCATTCCTTGATGTTCAGGAAATGCATTTCGTGCCCGCGCATTTCGCCGGCTTCCATGATTCTTTTATTGCTGTATAATTCAGGATTGCTGGCTAAAAGACCAATTCGCAAACCAGTTTTTGCTTTTTCAGAATTTTGATATAATTCTTTTAAAGATTCTGCTGTAGGCTGTCCTAGAAGGTATTTTTGTTCTGGATCGACCAAAACCCTTCCGCTCATAGCTTCACGGCCTAAAAGCATTCTAAAGCCCATAGAATCGCGATTAGTCAAGGTCATTTCAATTGGCCATTTTGTATCGCCGATTTTTAGACTAGTTTGAATAACATAACGGTGTTCTCTAAAACCACTTGAGCTTTTAACGATCCTTTTGTCTACCAGTGGCGCTTCGCAGTGAATAACAGTTTTAATATTATTCTGAATTGGATTAATATCAAATTTAACCCAATTGGCATCATTTTTTATAAAAGGAGCTATGTTTAAAGCGTGCATTGCCGAAGTTTTGGCGCCAGAATCTACACGAGCCTTAATTGTCGGGATTCCTAATTCTGGAAATGCGCACCATTCTTCGCTACCTAAAATGACTTTGTTTTGAAGCATATTTTGTTTTTTTATTATAGAATTTAAATTCAAAAATAGCTATTTGCTTTTACTAAAGATAGTGATTTTTAATAAAAAAAATACCCGTTAAGTTATGAAAACGTAACGGGCATGTTATATGTGTTATAATTTTTGACTAATTTATTGATTAGTCGGTTCTTCTGCTTTGTGAATTTCGACTGATAATTCTTGAGAATCATCTTTTAAATCCATCATGATTTCATCGCCAGAATGAATTTTAGAGGTGATGATTTCTTCTGCTAACAAATCTTCGACATATTTCTGAATTGCTCTTTTTAAAGGACGCGCTCCAAATTGTTTGTCAAAACCTTTTTCTGCAATAAATGCTTTTGCTTTGTCGGTTAAGCTTAATTTGTAACCTAACTCTGCAATACGAGAATAAAGTTTTTTCAATTCGATTTCGATAATCAAATCAATATCAGCTTTTTCTAATGCATTAAATACAATTACGTCATCAATTCTGTTTAAGAACTCAGGAGCAAAAGTTTTTTTCAAAGCATTTTCGATAATGCTTTTCGAATTTTCATCGGCTTGTGCTGCTCTTGCAGCAGTTCCGAATCCAACACCTTGTCCGAAATCTTTCAACTGACGTGCACCAACGTTAGATGTCATGATGATGATAGTGTTTTTAAAGTCAATTTTACGACCTAAACTATCTGTCAAATATCCGTCATCTAAAACTTGAAGCATCATATTGAATACGTCTGGATGCGCTTTTTCGATCTCATCTAAAAGAACAACACAATATGGTTTTCTACGAACTTTTTCAGTCAATTGACCTCCTTCTTCGTATCCAACATACCCTGGAGGCGCTCCAACTAAACGAGAGATCGCAAATTTCTCCATGTATTCACTCATATCGATACGAACTAAAGCATCTTCAGAATCAAATAGTTCTTTTGCTAATACTTTAGCTAGTTGCGTTTTACCAACCCCAGTCTGACCTAAGAAAATGAACGAACCAATTGGTTTGTTTGGATCTTTAAGTCCAGCTCTGTTACGTTGGATAGAACGAGCGATTTTTAAAACTGCTTCATTTTGACCAATTACTTTATTCTGAATCAATTCAGGCAATTGAGCCAATTTGTTGCTTTCTGTTTGTGCAATTCTGTTTACAGGAATTCCAGTCATCATAGAAACAACATCGGCTACATTGTCTTCTGTAACTTCAATTCTGTTGTTTTTAGAATCTTCTTCCCATTGTTCTTGTGCTAAAGCAAGATCTTTTTCGATACGTTTTTCGTCATCGCGAAGTTTGGCAGCCTCTTCGTATTTTTGTTTTTTAACTACCATATTTTTCATTTCGCGAACTTCTTCTAACTGACGCTCTAAATCTAGAATTTGTTTAGGGACATCAATGTTGGTAATGTGTACGCGAGATCCAGCTTCGTCAAGAGCATCAATAGCTTTGTCTGGTAAGAAACGCTCAGACATATAGCGATCTGTAAGTTTAACACAAGCTTCAATGGCTTCTGGTGTATATGTTACATTGTGGTGATCTTCGTATTTGTCTTTTACATTGTTCAAAATAGCAATTGTTTCTTCAACAGAAGTTGGCTCAACAATTACTTTTTGAAAACGTCTTTCTAATGCGCCATCTTTCTCAATATATTGTCTGTATTCGTCTAGAGTAGTAGCACCAATACATTGAATTTCGCCTCTTGCTAAAGCAGGTTTGAACATATTTGAAGCGTCAAGCGAACCTGTTGCTCCACCAGCACCTACGATAGTATGGATTTCATCAATAAAAAGAATAATATCGTCATTTTTCTCAAGCTCGTTCATCACGGCTTTCATTCTTTCCTCAAATTGTCCTCTGTATTTTGTTCCAGCAACTAAACTTGCTAAATCAAGAGTTACAACACGCTTATTGAAAAGAATACGAGATACTTTCTTTTGAATAATACGCAAAGCAAGTCCTTCTGCAATAGCAGATTTACCAACTCCAGGTTCTCCAATAAGAAGCGGATTGTTCTTTTTTCTACGGCTTAAAATTTGCGATACACGCTCAATTTCTTTTTCTCGTCCTACAACAGGGTCTAATTTTCCTTCCTCAGCCATTTCTGTTAAATCTCTCCCAAAATTGTCTAGAACTGGGGTTTTAGATTTTTTGTTTGACTTATTGGCGGGATTATTAAAACTGCTTTCTTTTAGACTGTCATCTTGTCCTGAATCATCATTATATGATTCGTTTCTTGGCAAGTTTTCTAAGAATTCTTCTTCGTTTGGAGTCATATTTAAGTACTGTTCTTTAGCTACGTCATAATCTATTTTTAGTTTATTCAATAGCTTGGTTGTTGGATCGTTTTCGTTTCTCAAGATACATAACAGCAAATGTGCCGTGCTAATCGATGAACTTTGAAATACTTTTGCTTCAAGAAAAGTGGTCTTCAGGGCCCTTTCGGCCTGTCGGGTAAGATGAAGGTTTTTCTTTTCTGCATTTACTTCAACGCTCAGGTTGGCAGGGCTAAGTACTTCTACTTTTCTGCGTAAATGATCTAAATCGACAGCTAGGTTATTAAGTATATGAATAGCTTTTCCGTTACCATCTCTTAAAATACCTAGCATAAGATGTTCAGTACCAATAAAGTCGTGCCCTAGACGAAGAGCTTCTTCCTTACTGTACGTAATTACATCTTTTACTCTTGGTGAAAAATTATCATCCATAATATATAATTGGTATTGTAAATTTAGTGAATTACTGTTTTAAAAACAAAAACCGTACCTTCTAGAACTACTGTCAGCTAATAGACGAAAAAAAAGATAATAAAAGAGTTAAAAAACGCTTAATTTATTAACTAAAAGCCAAAATAAAGTTGTTAATAAATCGTTCAAATAAGTGTAAGGAAATGGCTGAAAAAATTTTAAAAAAACGTATCTTGGCACGCTTTGATAACTAATATAATTATTTAATATAACAACTTATGTCTGAAGGAGAAAAGTTAATTCCTATTAACATAGAGGATGAAATGAAGTCAGCTTACATCGATTATTCGATGTCAGTAATTGTATCGAGAGCACTTCCTGATGTTAGAGATGGCTTGAAACCAGTGCACCGAAGAGTTCTTTACGGAATGTATGATTTAGGTGTAACATCAAGATCTGCCCACAAAAAGTCTGCGAGAATTGTAGGGGAGGTTCTGGGTAAGTATCACCCACACGGTGATACCTCTGTTTATGATGCAATGGTGCGTATGGCGCAGGAATGGAGTATGCGTTATTTATTAGTTGACGGACAGGGTAACTTTGGATCTGTCGATGGAGACAGTCCTGCAGCAATGCGTTATACTGAGGCCAGAATGCGTAAAATCTCTGAAGAGATTATGGCCGATATCGAAAAAGAAACAGTTGATTTTCAATTAAACTTTGACGATACATT
>NZ_DHEI01000051.1:0-3884 GCF_002399805.1 Flavobacterium sp. UBA4854 | reverse complement strand
CAATTAAACTTTGACGATACATTATATGAACCAAAAGTAATGCCTACAAAAGTTCCTACTTTATTAGTAAATGGAGCAACAGGTATTGCAGTTGGTATGGCGACAAATATGCCGCCACACAATTTAACTGAAGTTATCAATGGTACTTTAGCATACTTAGATAATAATGATATTGAAGTTGACGAATTGATGACACATATTAAAGCACCAGATTTTCCAACTGGTGGTGTAATATATGGTTACGAAGGTGTTCGTGAAGCTTTTAAAACAGGTAGAGGACGTATTGTAATGCGTGCGAAAGTTGGTTTTGAAGAAGTTGACGGAAGAGAGTGTATCATTGTTACTGAAATTCCATATCAGGTTAACAAGGCCGAAATGATCAAACGTACGGCTGATTTGGTTAATGAGAAAAAAATTGAAGGTATTGCGAATATTCGTGACGAATCGGATAGAAATGGTATGCGTATCGTTTATATCTTGAAACGTGATGCTACGCCAAACGTGGTTTTAAATACCTTGTATAAATATACTTCATTACAGTCTTCTTTTAGTGTAAATAACATTGCATTAGTAAAAGGCCGTCCTCAAATGCTGAATCTGAAAGATATGATTCATTATTTTATTGAGCACCGCCATGAAGTAGTAGTAAGAAGAACGCAATTTGAATTGCGTAAAGCTGAAGAAAGAGCGCATATTTTAGAAGGATTAATTATTGCTTCTGATAATATCGATGAAGTAATTGCGTTAATTAGAGGATCTAAAAATACAGATGAAGCTAGAGAAAAATTAATCGAAAGATTTAAACTATCAGATATTCAAGCTCGTGCTATTGTTGAGATGCGTTTACGTCAGTTAACAGGTCTGGAGCAAGATAAATTAAGAGCTGAGTTTGAAGAATTAATGAAGTTAATTGAGCATTTGAAAGCTTTACTAGCAGATATTAATTTGAGAACAGATTTGATTAAAGAAGAGTTAACTGAAATTCGTGATAAATATGGTGACGAAAGACGTTCTCAAATTGAATATTCTGGAGGAGATGTAAGTATTGAAGATTTAATTGCTGACGAAAATGTAGTTATTACCATTTCTCATGCAGGTTACATCAAACGTACAAACCTTACAGAGTACAAAACGCAAAATAGAGGAGGAGTTGGACAGAAAAGTGCAGGAACAAGAGATCAAGATTTCTTAGAGCACATGTTCGTGGCAACAAACCACCAATATATGATGTTCTTTACCCAAAAAGGAAAATGTTTCTGGATGCGTGTTTATGAAATTCCAGAAGGAAGTAAAACCGCAAAAGGTAGAGCAATTCAGAACTTGGTAAACATTGAAAGCGATGATAAAGTTAAAGCTTTCATTTGTACACAAGACTTAAAAGACAAAGATTATATCAATACGCATAATCTTGTAATGGTAACCAAACAAGGTCAGGTGAAGAAAACTTCTTTAGAGAAATATTCTAAACCAAGAGCAAATGGAGTTGCGGCTATTACAATTAAAGAAGGTGATGAGTTACTTGGTGCTCAGTTAACAAATGGAGAGAGCCAAATTATCTTAGCGGTTAAGTCTGGTAAATTAGTTCGTTTTGAAGAAACTAAAACGCGTCCGATGGGAAGAACAGCTTCTGGAGTTCGTGGTATTACTTTGAAAGACGAAACGGATGAAGTAATTGGAATGGTTACTGTTGATAAAAATGATATTACAGAATCTCAGATTTTAGTTGTAACCGAAAATGGATACGGAAAACGTACTAAATTGGTTGACGAAGATGGAGAAGATGTATACAGAATTACAAACCGTGGAGGTAAAGGAGTTAAAACACTTAACATTACAGAAAAAACAGGTAAACTGATTTCTATTAACGCTGTTACAGATGCTGACGATTTAATGATCATCAATAAATCTGGATTAACCATTAGAATGGCAATTGAAGATTTACGAGTTATGGGACGTGCTACTCAAGGTGTTAGATTGATTAACCTTAAAGGAAAAGATTCTATCGCTGCTGTAACAACTGTGATGAAAGACGACGCTGAAGAAGTTATTGTCGATGAAGATGGGAATGTTATCGAAACTGTAATTGAAAGAGTTAAGCCGGATCTAGAAGTTCTTGAAGATGACGGAGCTGCAGAAGATGACGATGACTCTGATGATGAAGAAGTAGAAGATGAGGACGATGCTGACGCAGAGGACGAAGAATCTGAAGAATAAGTACAAACAAAAAATTAAATACAAACAAATACCATTATGAAAAGTAAATATGTAATACTTGCATCAGCATTACTGATCTCTGTAGCTACGTTTGCTCAAAAAGATCAAATTAAGAATGCTGAAAAAGCATTAAAAGGAGGAGATGCACAAGGAGCTCTAACGCAATTGAAAGATGCAGAAAGCTTAATTGCAAATGCTAAAGATACAGAGCAGGCACAATATTATTTCATTCAAGGAAATGCTTTTCTTGACCTTGCAAATAAAAAGGTTGAAGAAGGTAAAAACCTATTGGCAGCTGCAGACAGCTACAAGAAATTAATTGATGTAGAAAAAGCTTCTGGAAAACAAAAGTATTCTACACAAGCAGCGGCATCAATTACTAACATTAAAGGATTATTGATTAATTCTGCAATTGCTGATACTCAAGCTAACAAGCATGCTGATGGTGCTAAAAAATTGTACGAAGCATACGAATTAGATAAAAAAGATACAGTTAACTTGTATTATGCAGCATCTACAGCTGTGAATTCACAAGATTTTGATCTTGCTTTACCAATGTATGAAGAGTTGAAAAAATTAAACTTTTCTGGAAAAGGAACTTTGTACTTAGCTATGAATAAAGCTAATGGTAATGAAGATAACTTTGCTAATGCTAAAGAAAGAGATTTGGCTGTTAAATTAGGAACTCACGAAAAACCTAAAACTGAAGCTATTCCTTCTAAAAGAGGTGAGATCTACAAAAACTTAGCATTAATCTTGGTTCAAAAAGGACGTACAGAAGATGCTAAAAAGGCAATCGCTGATGCTAGAAAAGCAAATCCAGATGATAGTTCTTTGATCTTAACAGAAGCTAATTTATACTTAGAGTCTAAAGACTACGATATGTATAAAAAATTAGTTAACGAAGCTTTAGAGAAAGATCCTAAAAATGCTGACTTAGTATTTAATTTAGGAGTTATTAGCGCTGGAGCTAAGAATAATGCTGATGCAGAGAAATATTACTTAAAAGCAATTGAAATCAATCCTGAATATACAAATGCTTACTTAAACCTTGCTGCTTTAAAATTAGAAGCTGAAAAACCAATCATTGATGAAATGAATAAATTGGGAACTTCGGCTAAAGACATGAAACGTTACGATGTTTTAAAAGCTCAAAGAGAAACTATTTTCAAAGGAGTTATTCCTTACCTTAAAAAAGCTAACGAATTAGATCCTAAAAATGAGGATGTTTCTAAAACATTATTGGGAGTTTATAACGCTCTTGAAATGACTGCAGAAGCTAAAGCTTTAAAAGCAAAAATGTAATTATTGCTTTTTTAAAAATAGAAAAAAACCATTCACCGCGGTGAATGGTTTTTTTTATGCTTTTAGCTGATTAATTCAGCTGATAAAGTGATTGTGGTATTTAATAGTTTTGAAATCGGACAGATTTCTTTTGCTTTTGCCGCAGTAGAAGCAAATTCTTCTGCAGAAATTGAAGGAACTTTTCCCTTTAAATCTAAATGAATTAAAGTGATTGATCCATCTTCAAAAGTTACTGTAGCTTCTGTGGTTAAGTCATCTGCGGTAAAGCCAGCTTCATTAAGCAAAAAACTTAACTGCATTGTAAAACAGCCCGAATGCGCTGCCGCAACCAATTCTTCTGGGTTCGTTCCTACGCCATCAGCAAA
>NZ_DHEI01000082.1:0-6648 GCF_002399805.1 Flavobacterium sp. UBA4854 | reverse complement strand
AACGGAGGAGGAAGCAATCAGCGTTGGAAATTTGTTTCTGATGGAAGCGGCAATTATTATATTATCGTAAAATCTACAGGAATGTACTTGGCTGTTGAAAATAACGGAACAGGAGACGGGTTAAAAGTGCAGCAGAGAAGTTTTTCAGCTTCAAATGAATTTAAATGGACAGTAACAAGTATCGGAAGTGGATATTACAAAATTATAAACGTAAACAGCGGTAAATCTCTAGATGTTGAAAATGTTTCTACAGCAAATGGAGCTAACATTCAAGTTTGGGCATATACAGGCGGTTTAAATCAACAATGGCAATTTGTTCAGGTTGAAACTTCTGCAACGGCAAAAAGTGCTTTAGTAGCAGAAACTGTTGCGGTTGAGAATACAAGCTCAAACGATATGATGATTTTTGTGGATGAAGTAGATAAATCTTTAAAAATAGATACCAATCATGAAGGAAGTGGCGAAGTACAAATCTTTAATATAACAGGAGAACCGGTTTTAAAGAAAAATGTAAGTTTTGTAAAAGGAAATCAAGCTGCAGTAGAAATTTCTCGATTACCAAAAGGTGTTTACGTTGTAAAAGTTAGTGATAGCAAAGGCTCGTATTCGAAAAAAATCTTGAAGCAATAATTACATTCACAATTTAATTAGTAATTTGTATTGAATCTGAAAAGGCTGTCAAATCTCTGACAGCCTTTGTTTTTATTTTATCCAATTAGTTGAGTAAACAAATCCTGATTGTCATTCAAGTATTGAAACTCAAAGCCATTTTCGGTCATTTTCAGTTTAATTGGCATAATATCATTTTTGTTTTTCAATTCTAAACCAACCACAACAGAACCTACTTCACGGCTATTTTTCTTAGCAAACTGAAAATAAGTAATGTCATCATCTGGGCCTAAAATATTATTGACAAACTCTTTTAAAGCACCTGGACGTTGCGGAAACTGAATCATAAAATAATGCATTAAACCTTCATATAGCAAAGAGCGTTCTTTTATTTCAGCTGTTCTTTCAATGTCATTATTGCTTCCGCTTACAATGCATACGACATTTTTTCCTTTAATTTTTTCTTTATAAAAATCCAAAGCTGCAATTGTTAAAGCTCCTGCAGGTTCTACCACCATCGCTTCTTCATTGTACAATCTTAAAATTGTGGTGCATACTTTTCCTTCGGGAACCAGAATAATATCTTCTAGATTATAACGGCAGATTTCGAAAGTTTTATCTCCAACTTGTTTTACAGCTGCACCATCGACAAATTTATCGATTGTTTTTAGTGGTGTATTTTTATTTTCTTCAATCGAAGTTTTCATTGAAGGAGCTCCTTTTGGTTCAACACCGATAATTTTTGTGTGCGGACTTAAATGTCTGAAAACTTCAGAAAGACCAGACGCCAGTCCGCCTCCACCAATTGGAACAAAAACGTAATCGATAGGCTCTGTAAAACTTTCTAAGATTTCTAAACCAACAGTTCCTTGTCCAGCGATTACTTTTTCATCGTCAAAAGGATGAATAAATGTTTTGTGGTTTTTGATAGCATCTGCCGTTGCCGACGCATAAGCATCATCAAAAGTATCTCCAGTTAAAACAATTTCAACAAACGATTTTCCAAATAATTGTACTTGTTTTACTTTTTGTTTCGGAGTAGTTTTCGGCATGTAAATTTTACCTTTTATATGAAGCAAGTTACACGAGTAAGCAACACCTTGCGCATGATTTCCTGCACTGGCGCATACAATTCCGTTTGCTTTTTCTTTTTCGTTTAACGAAGAAATCTTATTGTACGCGCCCCGGATTTTATACGAACGAACAATTTGTAAATCTTCTCTTTTTAATAAAATAGTCGATTCAAATTCGTCTGAAAGATTTAAATTCTGTGTAAGAGGCGTCGCAGCAACTACATTTTCAAGTTGCTTTTTTGCGTTAAGTACTTCGTTAAATAAACTCATGATGTTTTGTTTTTATTTTTTTTGCCACAGATTAAAATGATTAAAATGATTTTTAATCTGTGTGAATCTGTGAAATCTGTGGCAAAAAATATTTGTCTTGAACTTTCTTAAAATAAAAAACCTCCCAATTGGGAGGTTTCTATAAATTATATTTTACAAACTTATATAGCACCTCGCCATTATTGCTGAATTGCAATAATGCTAATAATAGCGATAATAATGTTGTTAAAGTTTGTCATTTTCTTTACTGATTGAAAGGCAAATGTAAATAATTATTTTTTTACTGGCGGATATTGAGCTAAAATTTTGCCTACAAACTCAGCAATTTTTTCGTCCTTTTTATCAATGTTTCTTGTCAAAGTTCCGATTCCTTCACCTTGCCATACCATTTCTTTTCTTTTAGCATCGATTAAATCAATGTATAAAGTGCCTTCAGTAGAAGTAGAAACTGTAGTCTGTCCTCCGTACATCATGTAAGGATTCCAACCCCAGCCCCAGCCATAACCCCAGCCAGCGGTAAATTGGTTTACGTCTACTTGCTCTCTTGATTTAGTAAAAATGTTTATTAACAAATCAGGATTGTCGCTTTTGGTAAAACCTTTAGATTGCATTTGATCGTCAATAGCATGTAAAATTCTTCTTTTGTCTAAATCTGATATTTCAACCTTGTCAATTCCTGGCTTAAAGTAGGCGTACGTTTTATAAGGCGTAAAATCGACAGTTTTGTCATAATCAGAATAAACAGTCACGGTACTGCAAGAAGTAAGTATCAGCAGTAGCAAAAACGGAATTAACTTAAGTGTTTTCATATATCTAAGAATTAATGTTCTTTTTTAAATCTGTCAGGCTGAGCGTAGTCGAAGCCCTTTCGTTTCTGTAAGCCTTCGACTTCGCTCAGGATGACATTATGTTATTTTAAAGCAGACTTTCATCGACTAGATTAGGTAAAGTTACTTTCAATAATGGCTCAACTTCCATTGCTCTTTTTATAGCAAAAACAGCCCCTTCATTTCGAGCCCAGCTTCTTCTTGAAATTCCGTTGTTAACATCCCAGAAAAGCATTGATGCTAAACGCTTTGAAGCCTCTGTAGAACCATCAAGAACCATACCAAATCCGCCATTTATAACCTCTCCCCAGCCAACTCCGCCGCCATTATGAATTGATACCCAAGTTGCTCCTCTAAAGCTGTCTCCAATCACATTATGAATCGCCATATCGGCAGTAAAACGAGATCCGTCATAGATGTTTGAAGTTTCTCTATAAGGCGAATCAGTTCCAGAAACATCATGGTGATCGCGCCCTAAAACAACCGCGCCAATTTCGCCTTTTGCAATTGCCTGATTAAAAGCTTCTGCAATTTTAATTCTTCCTTCGGCATCAGCATAAAGAATACGAGCTTGAGAACCTACAACCAATTTGTTTTCTTGCGCGCCTTTAATCCATTTGATATTATCCTGCATTTGCTGCTGAATTTCATTTGGAGCAGTTTCTGCCATTTTTTCTAAAACCTCACAAGCAATCGCATCTGTTTTTAATAAATCTTCTGGTTTTCCTGAAGTACAAACCCAACGGAAAGGCCCAAATCCGTAATCAAAACACATTGGCCCCATAATATCCTGAACGTAGCTTGGATACTTAAAATCTATATTATTTTCTGCCATTACATCTGCACCAGCGCGAGAAGCTTCTAGTAAAAAGGCATTTCCGTAATCAAAAAAGTAGGTTCCTTTTGCGGTATGTTTGTTAATAGCATCTGCATGGCGACGTAAGGTTTCCTGAACTTTTTCTTTGAATAATTCTGGATTATTTGCCATCAAATCATTTGCTTCTTCAAATGAAATTCCAACCGGATAATAACCTCCAGCCCAAGGATTATGAAGTGAAGTCTGATCTGAACCTAAATCAATTTTGATATTTTCCTGATCGAAACGTTCCCAAACGTCAACTACATTTCCTAAATAAGCAATCGAAACGGTTTCTTTATTGGCTTTCGCCAAAGCAACTCTGGCAACCAATTCGTCTGTAGAAGTCACCACTTCGTTAATCCAACCTTGCTCGTGACGGATTTTAGTAATTTTCGGATTTACCTCAGCACAAACGGTAATACAACCGGCAATATTTCCAGCTTTTGGTTGTGCGCCCGACATTCCGCCAAGACCAGAAGTTACAAATAAACTTCCTTCTGGATTTTGTTTTATTTTTCTGAAACCGTTTAAAACTGTAATTGTAGTTCCGTGTACAATTCCTTGTGGCCCAATATACATATAACTTCCCGCTGTCATTTGTCCGTATTGAGAAACTCCTAAAGCATTCATTTTTTCCCAATCATCAGGTTTAGAATAATTAGGGATTACCATTCCGTTGGTAACCACAACTCTTGGCGCTTCTTTATGCGAAGGAAATAATCCCATTGGGTGACCTGAATACATTGTTAAAGTTTGCTCATCTGTCATTTCAGACAAATACTGCATTGTCAATAAATATTGCGCCCAGTTCTGAAAAACAGCGCCGTTTCCGCCATAAGTAATCAATTCGTGCGGATGTTGCGCTACGGCATAATCTAGATTGTTCTGAATCATGTGCATTATGGCTTTTGCTTGCAACGATTTTCCAGGATATTCTTCAATCGGTCTTGCGTACATTTTGTAATCTGGACGAAGACGATACATATAAATACGCCCGTATTTTTCTAATTCTTCTGAAAATTCAGGAATTAATTCGGCGTGATGTTTTGGATCAAAATAACGTAAAGCATTTTTAAGCGCCAGCTTTTTTTCTTCTGCCGAAAGAATTTCTTTTCGTTTCGGAGCATGATTAATTGCTGGATCGTATGCCTGCTTTGGAGGTAATATATTTGGTATTCCTTGTTGTATTTGTTCTTGAAAAGTCATTTTTTTTTTAAGATTCTAAGATGCTGAGATTCTAAGTTACTAAGATATTGAGCTTAGATTAACACCAGATTAATTTTTTGTTTTTTAAATTATGTCGCCCCGCTGGGCTTTTATGTGACAAACGGCTAAACAATTTCTATAAATATTTTGCTCCTCTGGAGCATTATGAAATTTAAATAAATCAAGAAAAGCCTTGGAAAGGCGAAATATTTATAGAAAATAATAATCACCCAATACAAAAGCTCCAGCGGAGCGAAATATTCGTTTAGGCAAAATATCTAAATTATCCACTTGCCACATTTTCTAATATAAAAAACTAGGGATAACGGATATCCGACCTGTGATACGATTTATAAATCGTAATCTTAAACTTTCTTGAACGAATATCCATATATTATATTTTAGATTGTTGATTTTAGATTTCAGATTGGAATTTGGAATTTTAAAATTAGAATTTAAAAATACACTTCCTCATTAACACAAAACGGCATTTTTTTACCCTCAATAACGGCAATTACATTTTGCGCTGCGCAAACAGCCATTCCATTTCTGGCTTCGTATGTCGCAGAACCAATGTGCGGTAAAATACAGCAATTTGGAAGGGACAATAATGGATTGTCAAAGTGCATCGGTTCTGGATTTGTAACGTCTAATCCAGCACCCCAAATTATATTGTTTGTCAAAGCATCAAATAAATCGCTTTCATTTTGAAATTTTCCTCTTGATGTGTTAATGAAAATTGCATTCGATTTCATTTTAGCAAAAGAATTTTTATTGAAAAGTTCATTGTTTTCTTCACTGTAATTAGAATGAACACTTAAAACATCACTTTTAGCAAGTAAGGTTTCAAAATCTACATATTTTGCATCCAATTCTTTTTCAGCTTCTTCATTATGAGAACGATTGTGATAAATGATATTCATTCCGAATGCGGCTTTGCATTTTTTTGCCATTTCAATACCAATTCTTCCCAAACCGAAAACCCCTAAAGTTTTGCCGTAAAGTTCCTGTCCTAAATTGGCTAACGGATCAAAACTTCCCCAATCGTTGTTTAAAATTCTTTTATGATTATAAAATGATTTTCGCGCAACACTCTGCATCAGTAAAAAAGCAACATCAGATGTAGCTCTGCTTAAAACATCAGGCGTATTTCCAACAGGAATTTTTCTGCTGTTAGCTGATGGAATATTGACAGAATCAAATCCGACAGAAAATAAAGCGATTCCTTTTAAATTCGGACATTGCTGAAAAAAATCTTCATCTAATTTGTTTGTTCCAACATTCAAAAGTGCGTCATGTTCTTGGCAGATTTTTATAAACTCTTCTCTTGACAATATATTCTCTGTTGGATTTATTGTAAAGTTAATGCCTTTATCTTGAAGCAATTTAATGCCAGCTTCGGGTATATTTTTATTTATAAAAACCTTCATCTTGTGGTATTCTAATTTTTATTTATTCTTCCTGTTTTTTTATCATATCCGTACGGACAGTGGCGACAACCGCTTTTGCAGCAATAACCACGTTTTAAATGATGTTTTTCAGTAAAGCATTTGTAACCTTCGGGCGTATAATAAAAATCTTCGCCTTCGATTAATTTATTTTCATTACTTTGCTCTTTCATAAATCTGCTTCGCGCTCTTTTTCGTGTAAACTAAAATCAAAAATATAAATATTTGATTATGATTTTATTGAAATCGAACAATTTTATAGCTACAAATTTATAAATTTTACAGCCAATGTTTCTGATTGTTGCTAAATATTTAATTCCGAAAGGTTATCGAGGAATGGCTGTATTTCCGTTTGT
>NZ_DHEI01000110.1:5162-10857 GCF_002399805.1 Flavobacterium sp. UBA4854 | reverse complement strand
AAAGAATTGGTTAATTTTTATTCAATTTATAAAACAACACCAACGTTTAAAAAATTGAATAAAAATTAACCAATTCTTTTCCTGCTTTAAAAGGATTTTTGGCTTCCTCTTCCTCTGTAATTAATTCTGCATAATGGTCGTAATAATTACATTCAAAAATCATTAAGCTGGCCATTGCTTTTTCGTTAGTGTTTCTAGACATTTTTAATGCTTTTTCATAATACATTTTGGCCATTTTCAGATTGTAATAATTGCCATTTTGATATTTCTTTTCGTTTTCTGTATTATCTCCGTAAACATAATCTGTATATGACCCGCCTGAGCTCCAATCGTAGGCCGTCATCATCCAAGAATTCCCTAAATAGGAAACATTAAAATAAGCATGTGCCAATTGCAGATTGCTGCTTGCTGTATTTTGTTTTTTAAGCTGAATTAATTTCGCAATAAAATCGGTTTTATTGAAACTATAATCATACTTTCTTTCTTCTTGTTTTTGAAGGATTTTGGGCGTAAATGGGTTTTCGTTTAAATAGGTTTTGTACTCATAATTCTTTTCCCAAAAATCTTGTGGCATACTTGAAAAAGTCTCGTAGGCCAATTCCAGATTATTATTTCTAAAAGCAATTGTTCCTTTTAAATCTTTGTAATAATTGACATTTGGCGCGATTGTTCCAGAACAAATATATTTTTCGAAAGGCGTTTTATCTTTTTTAAGCTGTAAAGCCATTAAAACATCCATATCTTTTACAGACGCATTGCGGTCAAAATATCCTATATAACTAAAAAAATATGGATTATTGTAAGCCGAATATTCTCCATCATTTTTAATATCCGATTTCATCGAAAGTAAACCTGCTGTAACAATGTCGCCTTTTTTGCGAAAGTCATCGCTTGCAATTAGGTATAAACTATATAAATTTTTAAATAATCCGTGATCGGTTTCTACTAGATTTTCGACCGAATCAAAATAAGTATAAAGCTGGCTTTGAACTTTCTCATTTTTTAAATCATCTTGTTTTAATGAGACCAAAGCCAGCTGAATATTCTTCTGCATTTGTATCGAAGGATTTGCTTTATTAGAAATCAAATCAGTATATTTTTTTCCTTCTTCAACCTGATCGTCAATAAAACACAATTGAGCAATTGCTGCTGTAATATAATCTTTTTGCTCGCCAGAAGTTTGTTCACGAATTGAAATCAGGAAATATTCTAATTCTCTCAAGTATAAAATATCTTTATTGAAGTTTTCTTCTTTCGCTTTAGCATAATTTTCATACCAATCTGTACTGCTAAAAACAACAGATGGTGTTTCGTCATTGGTGTACTGAGGCGTAAAAATCCAATCTTCGAGTTTATTTACTTCTCGTCCTATCAAAAAGCTTAAAAACAAACTATTTGGACTTAACTCATAAATTTCTTTAATAGCTTTTAAATCTGGTGCTGGGTTTCTAAGACTTTCAATAGACAAAATTACACTTCGTTCTTCGTCATTTTGTGCCAAAGCCAAAGTTTCTTCAGTCAATTTCCAATTGTAATGCTGTAGAACGGCAAACGATTTTTCTTCGCAGGAATTAAAAACTTTACTCAATAAATAATTTTGCAAAGGCAGATTATCAATACATAAAGCGTTATAATATAATGCCCAAGGTTTAAGAATTGTGTTTGATTCTGAAGCAAAATAATCATTATATAATTGTACAACTTTTTGCTTTTGCTGCGCATAAAAATAATATCGCAATGCTAAAAAAGCATAACGCTGTTTTAGAAAAGAATCTTTAGCCGACTTTATTTTCTTTTCAAAATCGAAATTATCTACTAAATCATCATTCTTATAATTACTGCCAACTTGATCCCAAGATTCCCATTTTGTATATTCCACATTACCGTATTCCAGTTTTTTAGCCAGCAGAATATAATTTAAAAAAGCTTTGTTTTTAGACAATAATAAAGCTTCTACAAAAGTGTTTTTAGGGAATGCATTTTTCAAAGTTTTGTTTTCGAATGCCGTTTGAAATTGTTCAGAATCTGTTTCATACAAAATCACATGAACATCGTCTGGATTAATACTGTTTCCTAATTTCTTTTTCCACTCTAAACAATTCTTTTCCTGATCTACACTAGAAATAGTATTAGTTGAATAATAATTATCTGCTGAATAATAAAACGGCGTAAGTTTGAAGAATCCTTCACGTTGCGCCTTAAACAAAGCTAATCGGCTGGTTTCGGGAGAAACACTCCATCCACAGGCAAATGAAAGCTGAAAGCCTAAAGCGAAAAATAAACTACTAAAAGCGCGCATAAAAATTGGAGATATTTTCGGTTCCATAATCGTTTATGTATTTTTTATCAAAAGAGAAAAAAGTCACTTTTGTATCATTATTAATCTGAATTTTGTTTTTAACAATCGAAATCATTTTATCCAATTCATTGTCTGAAATTTTTTCGATTCTAATTTCGTCACCATTTCTAAGATACGTCTGACCTACTAAAACATCATCTTGCAAAACATATTTTGAATCTGAAGTTTTCTTTACTTTAATCGTATCTTTTATCAATTGATCATAATCGGACAAAATGCCTTTAAATTGATTTCCACTAAAAGCAACTGCCCAACTGTATAATGGCAATGCAATATCTAATTTGAGTTTATAATCGCTATGCGTTATGTATTGCGCCAATTCTTCGCTAGTTCCAATTGAGTTTTTAGTCTGAAAATCATCTGGTTTTGTAATGTTATAACACATCAGTAAACCTCTATCTACAGGCGGGATTCCAGCTTTTGAAGCATATTTATATTGCCAAAGCCTGATTGTTGCCACAAGTTTTGACGATGGAAACTGCTTTTTAATCTGTTTTAATAAATAGAAATAATTCTTCTGAGATTTTTCGGTCCAGTCACAGTCAATCAGAATTTCTTTAAAATCAACTTTTAATTTCGCCGATTCTGCTTTTTTTACAGAATCGTAATCTAACGCTTTGAAGTCTTTCTGCTTGTAATAATCTTTTGGATAAACGATATTATAAGCATTGCTTTCTGCTTTTCTGTCATTCATCCTTTTTCCAATCTGACTAATTCGGCGTGTCATTCTAGCAGCAAGACTATCCAATTGTTTTGTGTCAGATTTTAAGAAGACTTCATTTGTAATAAAAATGCTTGGCGTTATTTCCAGATTGCTTTTGTTAAGTGAAATATCTTGAATAGTAGCTACAGGAAGAGATTCTTTTGAATAGGGATTATAATCGACATCAAAAAAACGGACATACATATGCTGGAGATCCATTTTCTTTACTAAAGAATCTTCTGCTTCCTGAAAATACATATCGGTCTTCCAATAACAAAAAGATCGCACAACATCGTGTTCGTTTTCGCAACTTGCGGCGCTTAAAACAACCAATAAAAGAATTAAAACAACATTTTTAACCATAAAAAAAAACTTACAAAATTTAATTCAAAATTAGCATTAAAATTTATAAGAATATGATTTATTTATGAATAAATTTTGCTTTGGATTCTTACCTTTGCAAAAATTTTTATTTATGTCGAATATATATTTAGGATATCATTTTACAATTGAGCCAAAAGAGTTAGGTTCTGAAATTTTAGTGGCTGAATTGGGCGAAAAAGCGTTTGAAAGTTTTACAGAAACAGAAAACGGAATTTCTGCTTTTGTGAAGAAAGATTTATGGGATGAAAATATTCTAGATGATATTTATATTTTACAATCTGAAGAGTTTAAAATTGAATATACAATTGAAGAAATCGATCAGGTAAACTGGAATGAAGAATGGGAAAAGAATTTTGAACCAATTGATGTTGACGGAAAATGTCACGTTCGCGCTCCTTTTCACGAGAAAACTGATGCTGAATTTGATATTGTAATTGAACCAAAAATGAGTTTTGGAACCGGACATCATGAAACCACTCACATGATGATTCAGCATTTACTTGAAATGGATGTGAAAGGCTTAAAAACCCTTGATATGGGATGCGGAACTGCGATTTTAGCGATTTTAGCCGAAATGAAAGGTGCTGAACCTATTGATGCCATTGATATTGACAATTGGTGCTATTTAAACTCAATTGAAAATGCCGAACGCAATAATTGCAAACATATCTCCGTTTATGAGGGCGATGCGGCTTTATTGGCAGAAAAAAAATACGATTTGATTATTGCTAACATCAACAGAAATATTTTGCTAAATGATATGCAAGCATATGTTGATGCTTTAAACCCAAAAGGTATTATCCTTTTTAGTGGTTTCTATGAAGAAGATATTCCATTTATCGATGCATCATGCGTTGAAAAGGGTTTAACTTATGTTAAAAAGCTTCAAAGAAACAACTGGGTATCTTTAAAATACGTAAATTAGATACTGATAATCAATTCAGTACAAAAACTATAAAATATGAGTACTAAAGAAAAAGTCAGAGAAAGAGTTCGCGAAAAAGAAGCGGTTGCTTTTAATAACGAGATCATTGTGTATAATGATGATGTAAACACTTTTGATCATGTAATTGATACTCTTATGCGCGTGTGCAGCCACACAGCCGAACAAGCAGAGCAATGCTCATTGATTGTACATTATAACGGAAAATGCACTGTAAAAACAGGTCCGATAGAAAAACTAAAACCTCAATGTACACAACTTTTGGAAGCTGGGCTTAGCGCCGAAATTGTTTAATTGACCCATAATTTAAAAAGCATTCTATTTTATTCTATATTTGGATAAAATAGAATGCTTTTTTTATGGAAGAATATGGCAAAATATTAATTATCGCAATGCCGATTTTTTTAGTTTTAATTGTAATCGAAAAACTATACGGCATTTACAAAAAGAACGATACTGCTCCATTAATAGACAGCGTATCGAGCATAAGTTCTGGCATTACCAATTCGGTTAAAGATGTTTTGGGGTTGAGTATAACTTTTCTTTCCTACGAATGGCTAGTTTCTAAAATTGCATTACAACATTTAGAAGCAAATGTTCTCTCCTACTGCATAGCTTTTTTTGTAATTGATTTTTATGGTTATTGGAGTCATCGTCTGGCGCATCAGATTAATTTTCTTTGGAACAAACATGCTATTCATCACAGTAGCGAAGAATTTAATCTTGCCTGTGCACTTCGTCAACCCATTGCAAGTTTAGTCAATTTGTTTACTTTTTTGCTTATTCCTGCCGCTTTACTTGGCGTTCCTGCTTCTGTTATTGCTATCACACTTCCTATTCATTTATTTTTACAATTTTGGTATCATACAAAGCACATCAAGAAAATGGGTTTTATTGAACATATTTTGGTAACTCCGTCACATCATCGCGTGCATCATGCAATTAATCCAGAATATCTAGACAAAAACCATTCGCAGATTTTTATTTTTTGGGACAAGCTTTTTGGAACTTTTCAGGAAGAATTAGATGATGTACCTCCTGTTTTTGGAATTACAAGACCTGCTAATACATGGAATCCGATTAAAATAAATTTCCAGCATTTGAGTTTATTAATAAAAGATGCTTGGCGCGCTCCAAAATGGAAAGATAAATTAACCATTTGGTTTAAACCAACAGGCTGGCGTCCTGAAAATTTTGAAGAAAAATATCCTGTAAACAAAATTGAAAATGTTTTTGATTTTGCAAAATATGGTACTCAGAATTCTCAAAAATTAATATATTGGTCTGTTGCACAAGTTTTAATAAC
>NZ_DHEI01000110.1:0-4893 GCF_002399805.1 Flavobacterium sp. UBA4854 | reverse complement strand
TTGTAATCTGCATTATTGGTTATTATGGTGATTGGTTTGGTTTAAATCGTGTAATTCCGATTAGTAATTATATTATTTTTACCTACCTGTTTTTATCATTTTTAATGACACTTTATTTTGTCAATTTTGATTTTAAAACCAACCAAAACCAATATATCAATTCATAACCCCTATTATGAGAAACTCATCTTTTTTTAAAATTTATTTAGCCTTTAGTATAGTTTATCTAATTATACTACTTTCGGGCTACGAGCGTTTTGATCTCTTTCTCAAACCCATTTTAATACCAATTATAGGCTTTGGCGCTTATTTTTACAGAAAATTTCCAACTCAGAATATTTTATTGGCTGCGCTTGTACTTTCTTGGCTTGGAGACGTCATTTTGCTTTTTACAGATTTGGGCGAGATTTACTTTATCTTAGGTCTCGTATGTTTTTTAACAGCACATATTGTTTACTGTGTTCTATTTAATAAACAGAAAAGAATTAGAAAAAGGCAAAACAAACCACTTTTTATATTCGGAAGCGTCTTAATAGCATTTTATTTAATTGGAATGGTTTCTGTTCTAATGCCACATTTAGGAGATCTTGAAATTCCTGTTTCTATTTATGCTTCTGTAATTTCAATTATGCTATTATTTGCTTTTAATGGATTTTTGGTTTGGGAAAAACCAGGCAATCAACTTGTTTTTTTAGGTGCTATTTTCTTTATCATTTCAGATAGTATTTTGGCCGTAAATAAATTTTATACTCCAATTCCTAAAAGCTCATTTTTTATTATGTTGACTTATCTTCTGGCACAATATCTGATTGTAGTTGGTGTTTTAAAACTAAATCCAAAAAAAGAACAACAAGAAGTTTAACTTTCCCAACAACCTCAACCATGAAAAAAATAGCTTTTTTAATTGTTTTATTAATTAGCGCTTCTTCTTGCGTAAGCACAAAATCGACTTTAAAGAATGTCGATGACAATGCTCCTGATTTAATTTTGAAAAAGGATAATACCTTTTCTATAACACAATTTGCTAAAGATAAAAAGTACGGTTACGATCCCGATTATCCTATTAATATCTTTTTTCAGAATACAAATAACGAGGCTTTAAACGAAGTTCGTTTCTTAAATGCTTTAGCTGGTCCAAATGGAGAAAAAATAACATTTCACAGATTAGAGACCTGCTGTCCGTTTCCTACTAAGAGAAGCAATATGGGTGCTGGATTTTTAAATGTTTACGAATTGAAATGGGAAGGGCAAAAAAAACCTGTAAAGCTCTATTTAAATATTTATGAAAAAGGAATTTTGATGGTTCCTATGGGGTTGAGATTGAAGCAGAATTAAAGATTACATTCCACTTCTTTAAACAAAAATCGTTTAGAATTGGCAACAGTACTATTATTTGGATTTTGCTGAATAATTCTTATTTTTGTAATATATTTCTTTCTTTTAGTCTATTCCTTAAGTTATTCATCTACAATTATAAAATGCTAAATATATTACCTTTAATACTTATTATTTTACCAATATTATCCCAAATAATATTAGGGACATTTTCAATCTATAAGCCCACTTCTTTTAAATTCAGCATCATTTCTTGGATTAATTTTATTCTGCAAATTATACTCTCTTTTGTAGCTTTTAATATTGCCGATTATAATCTTGCAAAACTATATGAACCAAATCCTGTGAGATGCGGAATGCCACTTGTGGGAATGGCTGTAGCTTGTTTCTTTTTCCTTTTTATTCTGATTTTAGTTATCGTGATTCAGTTTTTGGCTAAAAGGTGGGCAAAAAAAAAGGTGTAATTATTTAACAAAATAGTCTTTTACCCTCTTTATTCATCTATTAAGGTACAAAATCTTAAAAATTTATGTCTTATTTTGATATAATTATAATTTATCGGACTCATTTAAAAAAAACTTACAGGTTACTTTTGCATTACAATTAATTACTTCTAAATAATGCATGAAATCCAACCTGGTTTTATTATTGAAATTGAATTAACTGATGGTAGATTTGGTTATGGCTGCAAATTTGACGGCGTAATAATTGGAATATATAAAATTATAAATTCCAAAAAACTACAAATTAGTGATATTATTCTAAATCAAATTGCAGTTTATATATCCATTAATAATTCTTATTTAAAAAATCGGCCATTCACAATCATTGGTAAAATCAATTTAGTAGGCGATGAAGTTTATCCTCCAGATTTGGCTTGGTATGCTGAATGGCTCCCAGAAGATAGTGTAAGAAGAAGATGCATTCGTAATAAACAGGGTAAAACTGAATACACAAATAAAGAATATTATATTTCTCTAGTTAAAAAAGGACTAATCATATATGTATTTAATAAACCTGAAAATCTGTTATTATGGTTAATTGAGAATTTAAATAACTGGCCAAACTATGCGATGCCGTTAGAATAAAAGGTTTTGCTAGTAAATCTTACATAGCCCCTATAAAAGCGGAAATCTTTTTTTTTGAGAAAGCCCATTTTTTCTGGTCGTCTCAGAGCGACCAACAGAAGCTCCTGCAAGGATTTAGAATAAGGATTGGAGAAAAAAAATTGAAGCAAATAGAAGGAATAGCTTCATAAAATAATCTTAAATCTTCATCCAAAACTCATAAATCATAACTACCTTTGCAGTGCAAAAAAATAATTTTATGAACTTACAACATATTCCACAAATTAAGCATACTGACAGCGGAAATTTCTTTTTATTGGCGGGGCCTTGCGCTATTGAAGGAGAAGAAATGGCTCTTAGAATTGCTGAAAAACTAGTTGGTATTACCGACAATCTACAGATTCCTTATGTATTTAAAGGATCTTTTAAAAAAGCAAACCGTTCTAGAATTGACAGTTTTTCTGGAATTGGAGACGAAAAAGCATTAAAAATCTTAAGAAAAGTTTCAGAAACTTTTCATGTTCCAACTGTAACAGATATTCATACTAACGAAGATGCTGATATGGCTGCTCAATACGTAGATGTATTACAGATTCCAGCATTTTTAGTTCGTCAGACAGATCTTGTTGTTGCCGCTGCAAATACTGGAAAAGTAGTAAACTTGAAAAAAGGACAATTTATGAGTCCAGAGAGCATGAAACACGCTGTTCAAAAAGTTTTAGACTGTAATAATGAAAATGTTATGGTTACTGACCGCGGTACAATGTTTGGCTACCAAGATATGATTGTTGATTTTAGAGGTATTCCTACTATGCAGCAATATGCTTCTACAGTTCTAGATGTAACACATTCTTTACAACAGCCAAATCAGACAGCTGGAGTTACAGGCGGTAGACCTGACATGATCGAAACAGTAGCAAAAGCAGGTATTGCAGTTGGTGTTGATGGTATTTTTATAGAAACACACTTTGACCCTGCAAACGCAAAAAGTGATGGTGCTAATATGCTTCATTTAGACTATTTTGAAGGCCTAATGAATAAGTTAGTTGCCATCAGAAAAACAGTTAACGCATTTTAAATTATAATACTTAAGTTCTTTGAAAACAAAAATTTTATTTTTCTTACTGATCTGTGTTTCTTTAAACACATTTGCTCAGGAAGAAATACCAGTACAAAAATATGCTGCACACAACAAAGGAAAATTCTTTGTAATGTGGGGTGGCAATAGAGAAAGTTACTCAAAATCTGATGTAAACTTTAGGGGCAAGGATTACAACTTTACAGTTGAAAATATGGCAGCTCATGACAAACCAAAAGGATGGCATGTTGATTATATTAATCCTGCTAATATGACAATTCCTCAGACAAATTTGAGATTGGGTTACTTTTTTAGCGATCATTACAGTGTTACAATTGGTGTTGACCACATGAAATATGTAATGGCACAAAATCAAATTGCAAATGTTACTGGAAACATCAATTTGCCTGCAGACGATCCTGCTCACATTTATAATGGAGATTACAACAATACTCCTGTCGATATGTCTCAGGGAGGAGCTAAAGAAGGTGGTTATGGCAAAGGTGAAATAAATGTAAACGGTCTAGCTTTTTTAATGTATGAACATACAGATGGTTTAAACTACATTAATACGGAAGTTGCAAGATTTGATGATATCTCGAAATGGTTTGGTTTACCAAATATTGATAAAGTTCAGATTAACTTAACTGAAGGTATTGGCGCTGGGGTTTTATATCCAAAAACTAATACTACGCTTTTAGGTAAAGAACGTCATGATGATTTTCACGTTTCTGGTTATGGTGTTTCTGCAAAAGCTGGTTTAAACATTACCTTTTTTAAACATTTCTATGTTCAAGGAGAGTTAAAAGGTGGTTATATTAACATGCCAGATATTAAAACTACAACAAGTAATGAAGACAAAGCGTCTCAACACTTTACTTATTTTCAACGAATTATTGCTGTTGGAGGTATATTTAGAATCTAATATTTCGTAAAATATATTTAGAAAATAGCTGTCATTTTATTTGGCAGCTATTTTTTTTATTATTTACTTTGTAACTCAAAGTACTTTAAATTATACTTTATGAAAAACAAAAAATATCTATTTCCCATTATTACTTTTTTCTTGAGCTTTGGTTGTGCCTTATTTGTAGCAATAAAAGTTTTTCCTAATAATCCGTTTACGGGAAATAAAGAAGAAGAAACAATAGTAAGCAAGTTTAAAGATGGAGATCTTATTTTTCAGACTTCAGAATCTAAACAATGTGAAGCAGTTCGTATTGCTACAAACTCAAAATTTTCTCACTGCGGAATTATTTACGACATTAATGGAAAATGGTTTGTTTTTGAAGCTGTTCAACCTGTAAAACTTACTCCGCTAGAAGATTGGATTAAACATGGAAAGGATAGCAAATATGTTGTTAAACGACTAAAAGATGATAGCATTTTGAAACCTGAAGTTTTGCAAAAAAT
>NZ_DHEI01000076.1:10608-35713 GCF_002399805.1 Flavobacterium sp. UBA4854 | reverse complement strand
TCGAAAAACTAAAACAAATCAACACATTTATTGTTTCTCAAAATTCGATTCCCGGAATTCAATTGGCGCATGCGGGAAGAAAAGCGAGTGTTTCGGCTCCGTGGTTGGGTAATAAAAAGTTAGATTTCGCTCAAGGCGGATGGCAGACCGTTGCGCCAAGTGCGATTCCGTATCACGATAACGAACCGTTTCTTCCAGAAGCGTTAGATAAAAACGGAATTCAAAAAGTAATTTCAGATTTTAAATCGGCAACAAAAAGAGTGGTCGAAGCAGGATATCAGGTTATAGAAATTCATGCAGCGCATGGTTATTTACTGCATCAATTTCTTTCTCCGTTAACAAACGTAAGAACAGACGAATATGGAGGAAGTTTTGAAAACAGAATCCGTTTTACATTAGAAATTGTAGAAGCGGTTCAGTCAGAATGGCCTTCAGATTTGCCATTGTTTGTTAGAATTTCGGCAACAGATTGGGCAGAAAACGGTTGGAATCCAGAAGAATCTGTACAGCTTTCTAAAATATTAAAAGAAAAAGGAGTAGATTTAATCGATGTTTCGTCTGGCGGACTGGTCTCGCATCAAAAAATAACATTAGGGCCAGGCTATCAAGTTCCTTTTGCAGAAAAAGTAAAACAAGAAGCAGGAATTTCAACAGGTGCAGTTGGTTTAATTACAGAAGCTAAACAAGCAGAAGCAATTTTAAATAACGATCAAGCCGATTTAATTTTGTTCGCAAGAGAATCTTTAAGAAACCCAAATCTTCCTTTGGATTTTGCTAAAGAGCTAAACGACGATATTCAATGGCCAAAACAATACGAAAGAGCTAAACTTTAAATATTTTTATTAGCCACAGATTACACGGATTAAAATGATTTTTTTTTAATTTTTTTTCGCACGAATTACACAAATTTTCACGAATTTATTTAAGTTTTGAACATTATGATTTGTGTAAATTTGTGTAATTGCTTCGCCTATTCGCTATCGCTCGGGTCGTGGCAAACAGAAAATCCTTTTTAATCCATTTAATCTGTGGCAAAAAAACATAACAATATGCAGAAAATTAAAACAGCACTATTATCATACGGAATGTCGGGGAAAGTTTTTCACGCTCCGTTTTTAGATATTCACGAAGGATTTGAACTTTTAGGCTCTTGGGAAAGAAGTAAAAAATTAATTCAAGAAGATTACCCATACGTAAAAAGTTACGCTTCGCTAGACGAACTTTTAGCAGACGATGTAGATTTAGTAATCGTAAATACGCCAGTTGGAACGCATTACGAATACGCTAAAAAAGTGCTTTTGGCAGGAAAGCATGCCGTCGTAGAAAAAGCTTTTACAACAACTGCAGCCGAAGCAAAAGAATTGGCAAAAATTGCAAAAGAAAAAGGTTTAAAATTGTCTGTTTTCCAGAACAGAAGATGGGACAGCGATTTTAAAACCGTTAAAAAAGTAATTGATGATGGTCTTTTGGGAGATTTAGTAGAAGCCGAATTCCATTTTGACCGATACAATCCGTCATTGAGTCCCAAAGCACATAAAGAAACAGCAAATGATGGTGCAGGAGTTTTAAAAGATTTAGGACCGCACATCATAGATCAGGCAGTAAGTTTATTTGGCTGCCCAAAAGCGGTATTTGGAGACATTCGTGTAACCAGAGAAAACTCAGTTGTAGACGACTGGATCGATCTGACTTTATTTTATTCTAATTTTAGAGTCCGCTTAAAAGCAGGATTTTTTGTGAGAGAAGCCAACCCAGCTTATACTTTGCACGGAAAAAAAGGTTCTTTCTTAAAACCTCGCGGAGATGTTCAAGAAGACGATTTAAAAGTAGGTAAAAAACCAAACGTAGATTCTTGGGGAACAGAAGATGAAAGCTTGCAGGGACTTTTGCACACCGAAATAGACGGTAAAATTGTGAGAGAAAAAATCCCAACGCTTCAAGGCAATTATTTTAGCTTTTTCGATGGCGTTTACGATTCAATTGCAAACGATAAAAAAGAACCTGTTACAGGAGATGAAGGCGTAAAAGTAATGCAAGTTATAGAAGCTGCAATTGCGAGTAACGCACAGCAAAAAGTGATAGGCATATCATAACCCATTCCGTAGGAATGTCTCATCGGTAGTAGTAGGCATACAATAATTCATTCCATAGGAATGTTTCGTTGGTAGAAAAAAATTATTTCGTTGTTGTATTTACGTTCCGTAGGAAGGTTTGATACATTAAATTGTTAAAAATGGCGTCAAAATCAAACGTTCCTACGGAACGTAAATGTGGCGGAACATTATTTTTTCTACCGACGAAATGTTCCTACGGAACAACGAAATATAAATATGGGCTGTTTCAATATTTGAAACAGCCTTTTTTTCGTTAAAAAAAAATGAAACAAATTATAATTCTATTAAACCCAAAAAATTGTAATTTTAATAGGCCAAATTCAACTCAAAACCTTTGAATTTATAAACAATAACGTTGTATATTGTGTATAACCTCAGGCTTTATGCACTTTGACGAGCGTTTTTAGTATTTTTGACAACATTCCAATAAAAATTCAATATGCTGATAAACATTAATCCATTATCGCTTTTTCAGACCAAAGCCAAAATCAAGAAAGTATTTAGAGAAGCCAAAGCTTCGTATTTAAACCGAATTCGTTTTGCTGTTGGAATGTTTTATTTTGGAATGGGTTTGAGTTTTGCTACATGGGCAAGTAGAATTCCAGACATCAAAAGTGCTTTACATTTGTCAGAAGGCGATTTAGGCTCTATACTTTTTGCGCTTCCAGTTGGACAGCTTATTGTTATGCCATTTTCAGGAAAAATGGTAACTAAATTCGGTAGTCATCGTATTTTGGTTTTCTCTTTAATAATGTATGTTTTGTGCTTAATCAATTTAGGTTTGGCAACAACATCGTTACAATTATCATTAGGATTATTCTTGTTTGGTGTGTTCGGAAATCTTGCCAATATTGCCGTAAATACTCAAGGAGTTTATACAGAGGTTTTATTCAAAAAAACAATCATGTCTTCTTTTCACGGAATGTGGAGTTTTGCTGGATTTACCGGTGCATTGGTAGGTTTAGGAATGCTGGCTTTAGATTTAAGTCCGTTGCATCATTTTATGATTGTAGCCGGAATTGTATTATTGATGGTCGCATTTAATTTTAAATTTTTAATTAGAGCCAAAGAAAAAGTAAAGCCAAAACAAGAAGGCAAAAAACTATTTGTAAAACCAGACACAGCTTTGCTTTGGTTAGGCGTAATCGGATTCTGTAGTATGGCGAGCGAAGGTGTAATGTTCGATTGGAGCGGCGTTTATTTTAAAGACATTGTAAAAGCGCCAGGACCATTGGTAGTTTTGGGCTATACTTCTTTTATGATTATGATGGCTAGCGGAAGATTTTTAGGCGACGGATTAATCAATAAATTCGGACGCGAACGTGTTATGCAGATTAGCGGTGTCATGATTTCGGCTGGACTTTTTACAGCTGTTTTTCTTCCTTATATCATTCCGTGTACAATCGCTTTTATGTTTGTAGGTTTGGGCGTTGCAACGATCGTTCCTACTGTTTATAGTATTGCAGGTAAAAATCCAACCGTTCCTGCGGGCGAAGCTTTAACGATTGTTTCTAGTGTAAGTTTCTTAGGTTTCTTAATGGGACCTCCAGTAATTGGACATATTGCACAAAGTTTCGGATTGCAGTTTTCTTTTGCCTTCATCGGAATTTTTGGTGTTCTGATTGCTTTTATGGTTTCTAAAATTAGAACTTAAGCATAACTCTATTTTCGATTAAAATTTATTAAAAACAAACATTTTTTGTAGGAATTTATTTATAATTTAAATATTTTTCCTACATTTGAATCCAAGCAATAGCTTAGAGTTTTTAAAACGCTCTTTTTTCCAAAAACCAATTTTATCTTTTGAATAAAGGATTTCAATCCTAAGATTATTTTTCAAAGTAAATTGGATTTTTTGATGGTAAAAAAATACATTGTCTTCTTTTTTATATGGTTTTTTAATTTTGCTTTTTCGCAGAAGGAAATCACAGTAACAGGAATTGTTATTGATGCTCGAACGCAAAATCCGCTAGAAAGTGTCGTGGTAACCATACAAAATACTGCTGTGATGCAGCTCACTTCAAAAACAGGGAAATTTGAACTTCATATATTTCCTAAAAAAGAGCAACTTCTTTTACTAAGAAGCCAAGGTTACAAAGATTTTCTTTTAAAAGTCCAGTCTAATTTAAAAGAAAATATAGATCTCGGAATTTTACAATTAGAAGATACTTATTCAGATGAAGTTCCAGCTGCATTGATTACGTTGTCAGACAATGATTTTTCAGATGATAACAGTTCCTCTGAAATGACATCTAGTCTTTTGCAATCTTCAAGAGATGCTTTTATGCAGGCATCGGCATTCAATTGGGGGCAAGCTCGATTTCGCATGCGTGGTTTGGATAGCGAAAATGCAATCACAATGCTTAACGGAATGCCAATGAATAAGATCTACGATGGCAGACCGCAATGGGGCAATTGGGGCGGTTTAAACAATGTACTTCGCAATCAGGAATTTTCAATCGGGACAGCTGCTTCCAATTATACCTTTGGAGGAATTTTAGGCACACAGCAGATTTTTACTCGTGCTTCTTTGTATAGAAAGGGAGAATCTTTCACTTTTTCTGGAAGCAATACCACTTATTTATGGAGGGCAGTTGCTACCTATGCTTCGGGAATGAATTTGTCTGGATGGGCTTTTGTCGTTTCAGCGGGAAAACGTTGGGCAGATGAAGGTTATTTTGAAGGTACAAGTTTCGATGCAGATTCATTTTTTATTAGTGTAGAAAAAAAAGTAAACAAAAGACATTCTCTCAATTTTACAGGGTTTTATACGCCAAATTCAAGAGGAAAAAATTCAGCCAATACAAATGAACTTACCAATTTAATGGGTGAAAAATACAATTCGTATTGGGGATTTCAGAACAGTGAAAAACGAAATGCCAGAGTAAAAAATGTAGAAGAACCGCTGTTTATGCTCAATCATTATTTTAAAATTGATGATAAAACCAATCTGAATTCGGGTGTAATGTACCAGTTCGGAAAAGTCGGAAACAGTAATATTGATTATCAAAACGCAGATAGTCCAGATCCTGTATATTATAGAAAAATGCCAAGCTATTTTAGTTCGCTTTACGCGAAAGATCAAGGCGAATTTTCTGGTGCGTTTACCCCAGATTATGAAAATGCAGAAAATAGTAAAACAGCTTTTTTAGCAAATCCGAGGATAAATTGGGACGAATTGTATTTTGCCAATCAAAAGCTTGGACCCAATGGATATGAACCTGCACAAAGCCATTATGTTCTCTATGAAGACCGAACTGACGACAAGACTTTAGCAGTAAATTCAAATTTAAATATACAGATTACACCTAATATTTCTTTTGATGGTGGTTTTACTTTTAAGAAACTAAAATCGCATAATTTTCAATATTTGCTAGATCTTCTTGGCGGAGCATATTTTGAAGATATTGATCCATTTTACAAAGGAAATCTCTCTCAATCAGATTTGCAACATCCAAATCGGCAAGTTGTTAAAGGAGATGTTTATGGATATAATTATAATCTGCTGGCTAACACTTTGGATGTTTTTACCCAATTTAAATTTAGTTATAACAAAACCGAATTTTTCTTGACACAGTCTTATTCATTATCAAATTATCAGAGGGAAGGATTATATCAAAATGGACTCTATGCGACAACATCTTTAGGAAAAAGCGAGAACATAAATTTTGAAAATTTTGGTTTCAAAGGCGGATTTACCTATAAAATTTCAGGAAAACAATTATTGTTTTTTAATGCAGTACATTTTACTAGAGCGCCTTCACTCAGAAATACTTTTTCGAATGCGCGGTTAAATAATAACATTGTTGATGGGATCGAAAGTGAGAATACGAGTAGTGCAGAGGCTAATTATGTATACCGCTCATCAAAACTAAAATTGCGTTTAACGGCTTATTATGCTGCAATTAAAAATACTTCCAAAACTTCTTATTTCTATGCTGAAGGAATTTTTGACAACGGTTCTGGCTACGATCCTACAAACGCATTTGTTAGTCAGACCTTAACAAAATTAGATAAGAAAAATACAGGAGCAGAATTAAGTTTTGAGTATCAAATCTGGTCAACATTCAAAACAACTTTATCTGCGGCATTTGGAAATTATGTTTACAGCAGTAATCCCAATGTCACAATTACCAATGATGCCAACAGAGCAAAAGATGGAGCGCAAACTACTTTTGATTTTGGATCTGCTTTTTTAAAAAATTACAAGCAGCCTGGAACTCCGCAACAGGCGTATTCTTTTGGATTAGAATATCGTGACCCTAAGTTTTGGTGGATTGGCGGGAATATAAATTATTTGGCAGAAAGCTATATTGATGTTTCACCAATTTCTAGGACTTCTCAATTTTACATCAATCCAGCTAATGGTTTTCCTTTTCCTGAAGCAACTTCTGAAAGAGGAAATGAATTATTAAAACAGGAAAAATTTCAACCAATTACATTGTTAAATTTTAACGGTGGCAAGTCTTGGCGCATTCATAAAAAATACATCGGACTTTTTGCCAATATAAATAATGTTTTGGGTTTGATATATAAAACAGGTGGTTTTGAACAGGCAAGAAATGCAAATTTTAGAGCCTTAAATCAAGATATTACCAGTGGAACGCCCTCTTTCGGGTCTAGGTATTATTATGGCTATGGCCGAACTTATTTTTTAAATCTTACAATCGGTTTATAAACTGAAAAATTTATTTCTCATGAAAAAATTAATTCTATTTTTTGGCTTAAGCTTACTATATAGTTGCAGTAAAGAAGTTGAAAATCCAAAATTGGCATGTACACAGCCCAACCTTACTGTAAGCAAAACAGTAGAAAAAATATACGAGCTTACAGGAACAACTGCCAAACAATATTTATATGATGATATAATAGAAGCTTATGTGGTTTCGAGCGATGAGGGAGGTAATTTTTTCAAAACGATTTCATTGCAAACAAAAGAAACCGAAAATGCAGCAGCTCTTGGTTTTAGTGTTCCAATAGATGCTACAAATACTTACATTGACTATCGTGTTGGTAATAAAGTATATGTAAAACTTAAAAATCAATTTACAGATTTGTATTATGGAGGTTTAAGAATCGGAAGTTTATATGTGAGTAATGCAGGAGATCCAACAATTGGAAGAATTTCTCAAAACGAATATAAAAATGTACTAAATGCTTCATGTGCAAATTTAGACGAGGATCAATTGGTAAAATCGCTTACTATTGAAGAAGCACTTTCAGATTCTAAATTAAATACTCTGATCGAATTAAATGATGTTGAGTTTACAGAGGCAGCATTGGGGCGTCATTATTTTGAAGAGTCTAATAATGTCGGAGGCTCTACCAATTGGTATTTGAGAGATAAAACAGGAAATCAAGTTATTTTTAGAACAAGCTCTTATGCAAAATTTGCCGATCATTTTGTGCCAGAAGGAAATGGTAAAGCACGAGGAATTATGACAAAATTTGGGTCAGATTATCAATTTATGGTGCGTTATGAAAGTGACGTTGTGATGAACGGAAAAAGAAGCACTCCGTTTTTTTCAGAAGATTTTCAATCGGTTAAAAACAATGTAAATTTTACGCTTCCTGGCTGGAGCAATATTGTAGAAAAAGCTTCAAAACTTTGGAAAAGCATGGTCTATTCTGGAAATGGTTATGCAGAGTTTAATACCACAAGTACAACCGCAGCCGAGAACGTGGCTTGGCTTGTTTCTCCTAAAATAAATCTAACAGGGTATAAAAATGCAGTGCTTTCGTTTAGAAGCGCGCAACACGATTTGAAAGTAGATTCACCTTTAAATACTTTAGAAATATATATATCAACCAATTTTGACGGGGCAAGCGTAGCCAAAGCAAGATGGGTAAAACTTGAAGCAAAAGTTCCGACACTTTCTACTCCCACACGAGAGTTTATGAGTTCTGGCGGAATAGATTTATCTGATTATTCAGGAAATATAAATATTGCTTTTAAATATATCGGTTCAGGGAAAGACAAAACATTAAATGGTGCTTTTATGGTTGATGATGTGAAGATATTTGGAGAGAAGTAAGAACTAATTTAGAATAATGAAATTAATAGATTGATTTTTAAAGCATTATTGAAAAGTTTGTAGTTTTTGTATTTCAAAACGTTAAAATCTAATTGAATTTTGTATTTTGGTCATCCCAAATCAATACAAAAACAAATATGAGAACCTACTTTATTGCCATCTTATGGATGGTATTTCCTTTCTTGATGCACAGTCAAGACAACGTTAGACTAAAGCAGATTAACATTGTAAAAACAAATTACCAAAACTCTAAAGACGGCGAAATTGTTAACAAAACAATGGTTTTTAAAGAAGGTAAACTTCAAACCATAACTACTTCAGATGTTGTACAGCATTTTTTTTATAACAAAAATGGTTTGTTAGATATGAGTGTAAAAGATAAAGTGGGAAGCGACTGGAAAGAGGTAATAAACTATACTTACGACGCTGATAACAACATTATCAAATTTGTAAAAAAATATCAAGAAGGACCAAACTATATTACAAAAGTAGTTTCGTTTGTATATGAAGGAGCAAGAGTAAAAGCAACAACAAAAAAGAGTACCAATCATCAGAATTTAGTAGACGATATTGAATATCTTGTTGAAAACGGAATTATTGTAAGACGTACTTCGCGTGATAGAAATAAGGCGATCATTGGAAAATTAGAATATGTTTATGTAAACGATAATGTGTCAAGACACAAAGGATTGGTTGGAGACAAAATTTCAAAATCATATACTTACGATGATAAAAAGTCGGTTGATCAGTTAATCGTTCAAAACCTTTTTGGAGATAATTACAAAGTAATTGTACCAATGATTTCTTATCATGAAGAAGAATTTGAGTTTGAATCGATTTCTTATAACAATGAAATGAATTTCAGCCCATCATCTGCAGCATTAGTTGCGGTGAGCAGAAAATACAAATACAATAAATTAAACTACCCAATTTCTTGCTCTCAGATAGAAGAAAATGGAATTGTGAAAACGGAAAAAACATTTATTTACGAATAAAAGTTTTAAAAATAGACCATTTATTGATTAAGTGGAACCTTGTTGAGTTTATCTTGACGGGTTCCATTTTTTTTTAAGCTTATTCTACGAATATAAATGTAAAAACAAAATTGTATAATTGATTGTAGCTTACAAATCATTAAATTTGCAGCTTATTCAAGACTATGTTAGAAAAAGAAGTTATAAATTTTGAGAGAACAGTTATCGTTGGTATTGTTACTCAGAATCAAAGTGAAGAAAAACTAAATGAATATTTAGACGAATTGGAGTTTCTGACTTTTACTGCTGGAGGTGAAGTTATTAAACGCTTTTCGCAGAAAATGGAACGTCCTAATCCGAAGACTTTTGTTGGAACGGGAAAAATTGACGACATCAATCTTTTTGTAAAAGAGAACAAAATATCGACTGTAATTTTTGATGATGAATTAACACCATCTCAGCAAAAAAATATCTCAAGAATTATTGACTGTAAAATTCTAGACAGAACAAACTTAATTCTGGACATTTTTGCGCAGAGAGCTGAAACTTCATATGCAAGAACTCAGGTAGAATTGGCGCAATGCCAGTATTTGCTTCCGAGACTTTCTGGTTTATGGACGCACCTTGAGCGTCAAAAAGGAGGTATTGGTATGCGTGGACCTGGAGAAACAGAGATTGAAACCGATAGACGTATTGTGCGTGACAGAATTTCATTATTGAAAGATAAAATCAAAACAATCGACAAGCAAATGAGTATTCAGCGAAGCAATCGCGGTGCAATGGTTCGTGTTGCTTTGGTTGGATATACCAATGTTGGAAAATCGACTTTGATGAATGCAATTGGTAAAAGCGATGTTTTTGTTGAGAACAAATTGTTTGCAACTTTAGACACAACGGTTAGAAAAGTAGTTATTAAAAACCTTCCTTTTTTACTTTCTGATACAGTTGGATTTATTCGAAAATTACCAACTCAATTGGTTGATTCATTTAAAAGTACCTTAGATGAGGTTCGTGAAGCTGATTTATTGCTACATGTAGTAGATATTTCGCATCCGGATTTTGAAGATCATATCGAGTCTGTAAATAAGACCTTGCAGGAGATAAAAAGCAACGACAAACCAACTATTATGGTTTTTAATAAAATCGATGCTTACAAACATCTTACTATTGATGAAGACGATTTGATTACAGAAAGAACCCGTAAACATTATACTCTTGACGAGTGGAAGCAAACGTGGATGAGTAATGTTGGTCAGAATAAAGCTTTGTTTATCTCAGCCAGAAATAAAGAGAATTTCGAAGAATTTAGAGAAACAGTTTATGAAGCTGTTCGCCAGATCCATATCACACGTTTTCCTTATAATAAATTCTTGTATCCTGATTACAAGGATGCAGTTGAAAAAGAAGATGAAGAATAAAATGAAGAAAAGCTTTTGATAAATTCAAAAGCTTTTTTGTTTTGCCACAGATTAAAGGATTATTTAGATTAAAAAATCCTTTTAAATCTTTTAGGTGGCATTAATAATTTTTACGCTGGAATCTAGTACGATGGATAATTAAAATCCAAAATTAACTCCTAAACCAAATACTTCTCTAGTTTGAAGCCCTGCAAATGCATTATCATCATAAATAGCCTGAAACGATAAATTAGCAGATAAAAACTTGTTGATTTTCATTATGACATTTAGCGAATAATTTATATCGACATTTTGCGGGTCTTCAAGATAATTTGAATAAAGGTTAAGTGTGTTTTCGGCAGTCACATTTGTCATGATTGCCAATTTGTAATAGACTGAAGCATAAAAACCAAGTTCGTAACGCATAGTTTTGCCTTCGTCAACACCAAAATAACTGCCGTCTACATATGGTAGGCCAGTAAATCTATCAATTCCAGTTGTATAGGCATTGTCTACAAAAGTGAATTTTGAAGTTAGGGGAGCAAAATTTATTTTAAGATTGTCGTCTTTTGTCCAGTAAATACCAGGACCAGTGGTAAGATATCCAGGAGACATAAATTTGGTTTGTTCAGTCCTTATTTGCTTCCCATTTTCATCTTGATCATAAATGTAGCCTGTTGAAAATTGTGTTCTAAAATTTAGAAAGTATGAATAATACCATTGTCCAAAAGCTTTTTTTCCGAGTATGGAATTGAATTCTAAGCGGTCATCAGTTTTTTTTGTGAAGTCATCATTTTTGGTTTGAAGAAGACCGTACGATGCTAAAACTTTGTTGTCCCAAGTTAAATCATCTTTTTTATAGTTGAAATCATAATTGATTCCTAACGTTCCAGAAAAGCTGTCTTCACCTCCTGCAATCCAATTGTTAAAACTCGATTGATTCAGTAAAAGTGAAACAGTTCCTTTTGTTTTCCAGCCTTCGCCTTCGATAGTATCATTAATTTTTTTTACTGCCTTTTCAGTATTCTGAATTAATTCTTTTTCTGAATTTTGGGCTTGTACAAACGTGAAGTTTACTAAAATGAAAAGTAATAGAGTTAGCTTTCTCATGGTTTTTAGTTTAGAGTGTATTATCAAATATACTAAAAACCAATTGAAAGATAAAGGTTGATGCGTTGTTATTGCAGGTTATTTCTTAGATTCTTTATATAAAGGTACTGCAGAACATGCTTCTCCGTACATTATACTTCTTGCAAACGGCTGTAAGTGAGTTGTAGCTAAAATATAAGCGCGCATTGGAACTGGTTTTCTAGAACAGCCTTTTACAATGACAGGTTTGCCTTTGTAGGCAGAATAGTCAATTGTACTTAAAATTTCTTCGTAAAGACTTGCATCTAGATCTTCAATAGTTCCGTTAACGACTTTTTTTGCAAAAGGAGCCAAATGAACACTCACCAAAATTAATGCCCAAGCAGGAATTATGGCATCTGTACTACAATGTACAGCAACATATTGATCCTGATATTGCGACCAATCGTGATTTTTAAGATGTTCTCTAAAGTCTTTTTCTTTCAATAAAAATCCTTCCAAAAGCCATTGCGAAATGTCAATCTGCACACGCATTCCTTTTGGATAATAATCTTCAAGATCAAAAACCTCTAAAGCACTATTGGCAACTTTATTGATAATTTCTTCCATTTTTTAGTCTGAAAGTCGAAAGTCGAAAGTCATAAAGTCTTTTTACTTTAGACTTTATGACTTTCAACTTTATGACTATTTTTTAAAGCATTCCTAATTCTAATTTTGCTTCTTCGCTCATTAAATCTTTGCTCCAAGGCGGATCGAAAGTAATTTCAACGTCTACATCTTTGATGTTTTCTATTGTTTTTACTTTTTCTTCTACTTCTCTAGGTAAGCTTTCTGCAACTGGGCAATTTGGTGAAGTAAGTGTCATCAGGATTTTTACTTCGTAATCTGTGTTTACCATTACGTCGTAAATTAATCCTAATTCATAAATATCTACAGGAATCTCTGGATCGTAAATTCCTTTTAAAACTCTTACGATTGATTCTCCTAATTCGTTTGTGTCTATTTCTTGTTCCATTGTTTTTGTTTTTTCATCATATAAGTTATATAAGTTCATTTAAAACTATGCGCTTAAATAAAATGTTGATGCTTTATTTTATATTTTAATCTTCTAGCCAACGATTATAATTCGTTAACATATGTTTTTTGTCCTTCATGATAGATATTTGTGACATTGAAGTTTATCATTAAACCTATTGGTGATTTTAAAAGTTTCATATAAGACATCAGTTTTGCAACATGAATTGGTATAATTTGATCGACTGATTTTAATTCAAGTACTAAACAATTTTCAATGAATAAATCACATCTTAGATCTGACTCTAATTCTAAACCTTTATATTCTACAGGAATCACTAATTCAGATTTAAAGTTAATTCCTCGTAATGACAATTCCTTAATCATACATTTATGATAGATACTTTCTAAAAGCCCCGCACCAATACTTTTATGAACTTCAATCGCTGCTCCGTTAACCTGATAAATTAAATCAGTCAAATATTTCTTTGTTATCATTACTTTTTTTCACAATAATAAGAAATAAAAAGAAAGACAAAACTTACTTTATTTGTTTTTTCATCATATAAGAAATACTGGGTTCATTTTAAATGTTTCGCTTAAATTTCTTACATTTAACTATATAAATAATTTAAGAGCCAAAACTTAAATTTTCTTATATCACTTATATGTTTTAAAATTTTTTTAATTTTTGTTTTTAGCATCAAAAGCCAAAGCATACATTTTGATGTTTTTTATCATCGAAACCAAACCGTTGGCGCGTGTTGCGGATAAATGTTCTTTTAAGCCGATTTCGTCTATAAAATCAGTGTCAGCTTCTAGAATATCTTTTGCTTTTTGATTAGAGAAAGCACGAATTAAAATTGCAATTATTCCTTTTGTCAAAATAGCATCGCTATCTGCTGTAAAAACAATTTTATCATCTTGCTGTTCGCCTTGCAACCAAACTTTAGACTGACAGCCTTTGATTAAATTATCTTCGGTTTTGTATTCTTCTTTAATTAACGGAAGACTTTTTCCTAGTTCGATGATGTACTCATAACGCTGCATCCAGTCATCGAACATTGAAAATTCGTCTATTATTTCGTCTTGTATTTCTTTTATTGTCATAATTATTCTTTAGAAAAATCAACTAGTAAATTAACTAGTTTTTCGATTTCTTTTGGCGGAAAACCATTGTCAAAACCTGGTGTTTCGTATGTTTTTCCTTCTTTAGTTATTTTTAAATTTCCTATTGCAGCGCCATCATAAGTGCGTTTGTCTGTCGGTGCTTTTAAGGTAGAAAGATTGTCTAAATTAACTTTTGAATATGCTGAAATAATCTCGTTCCATTTTGCATCATTAATCTTGCTTTTAACAGCTTCAGCGTTACGTTCTTTAACAACCGAAACGGTTTTGCTTTCAACGGTGATCACTTTATAATAACCTCTTGAAAGTGCAGAGTATTCAATTTGTGTAGCTTTCATGTCTGCTTTTTTTTGACTGCAGCATCCCGTAGCAATAAAAAGTGTCAGGAGCAATAATGATACTATTCGCATATAATTTATTTTTTTAGCTTAACATAGTTTGTGCTTTCTTAACAGCATCAACCATGGCGTCAATTTCTTCTTTTGTATTATAAAATGAGAAAGAAGCACGAATTGTTCCCGGAATACAGAAGAAATTCATAATTGGCTGTGCACAATGATGTCCTGTTCTAACTGCAATTCCTAACTTATCTATAATAGAACCAATATCGTACGGATGGATTCCATCAATATTAAATGAAACTACAGAAGCTTTGTTTTTTCCGGTTCCATAGATTTTTATTCCTTCAATTTCAGATAAACGTTTTGTAGCGTGTTCTAAAAGTTCGTGTTCGTATGCCTCAATATTTTCGAAGCCAATGTTGTTCAAATAATCAATTGCAGTTCCTAATACGATTCCACCAGCGATGTTCGGAGTTCCAGCTTCAAATTTATGCGGTAAATCTGCGTAAGTTGTTTTCTCGAAAGTAACTTCTTTGATCATTTCTCCGCCGCCTTGGTAAGGAGGAAGTTTATTCAGCCAAGCTTCTTTTCCGTAAAGAATTCCAGTTCCAGTTGGACCGCACATTTTATGACCAGAAAAAGCATAAAAATCACAGTCTAATTCCTGAACATCTGGTTTTAAATGCGGAACAGCCTGCGCGCCATCAATTAAAACCGCAGCTCCAACTGAATGTGCCTTATCGATGATATATTTAATTGGGTTAATGATTCCCAATGCATTTGAAATATGATTTACGGTGACGATTTTCGTTTTATCCGAAAGTAATTTATCAAATTCCTCAATGATTAATTCTCCATTATCATTGATTGGAATAACTCTTAAAATTGCTCCAGTTTTTTCGCATAACATTTGCCAAGGCACAATGTTGCTATGGTGTTCCAAAGAAGAAACAACCACTTCGTCACCAGGTTTTAAAATCGAAGCAAATCCGTTTGCAACTAAATTAATTCCGTGCGTTGTTCCCGAAGTAAAAAGCACTTCATGAGCATGTTTTGCATTGATGTGATCTTTTACTTTTCCGCGAGAAATCTCGTAGGCATCAGTTGCTAACTGGCTTAAAGTGTGAACGCCACGGTGAATGTTCGCGTTGATTTCTTGATAATATTTTACTTCTGCATCAATCACAACTTGTGGTTTTTGCGAAGTAGCTCCGTTGTCGAAATATACTAATGGCTTTCCGTTTACAGTTTGAGAAAGTATTGGGAAATCAGCTCTTATTTTTTGAATATCTAGCATGTCTTATTTAGAAAAAATCTATTTACAAAAGTACTAAAACTAAATTTGTTTATACAGAAATTCTATAATTTCCTTTTATGATGCCATTGTTTGAAGCTGTAAATGCTGATTCTGTAAAAATCAATTCGGTTTTCTGAATTATCTGAAATGGTTTTCTAATTTGACACTTAAAATCGTGAACATAAATTATTTATATTGCAGTAAAAATATCTAATCATTATGAAAAAAATTCTCAAAGTATTCCTTCTTGTACTAGTTCTGGCTTTTTTGTATTTCGGTTTCACAACGTATCCGAAACTTGATCTGATTTCTGGTTTCTCGGCAAAAAGTGTTGCATCAGGGCATTTTATTGATAATCGTCCGTTGGATTTAATTGAGAAAACAGATAATGATATTAAAATGATTGATCTGGCGAAAAACGTAATTGATGATGCTGGGAAATTTGCGGTGGCTTCTGTTTATGGTTTAAAAGAAAGAAAAGCGATTTATCGTGAAGGCTTAGGAGCAACTTTGATTAATGATAATTTTGATATTTCGAAGCCTTATTTGCTTCCAAAAAGAACAAAACTAGAAAATAATCTTCCTTTTCCTTACGGAAATAATGAACCAAAAGATACCGCTTTCGCAAATGTCGATTACGCAAAATTAAAAAAAGCAATTGATGATTCTTTCGATAAAGATGGAGGAAAAGCAAAACGCACGCGCGCCGTTGTCGTTTTATATAAAGACAAATTAATCGGCGAAAAATACGATACAGGTTTCAATAAAAACAGTAAAATTTTAGGTTGGTCAATGACAAAAAGTATCACAAGTTCGGCTTTTGGAGTTTTGGCTAAACAAGGAAAAATCGATATTTATAAACCAGCTCCAATCAAAGAATGGCAGAACGATGAGCGTAAAAACATTACGATCAATGATTTGCTTCACATGAATTCTGGTTTAGAATGGGAAGAGAATTACAGTACAATTTGCGATGCTACAAAAATGCTTTTTCAGGCCGAAGATATGGGAAAAGTGCAAATGGATAAACCAGCAAAATATAAACCCAATACACATTGGTATTATTCTTCTGGAACGACCAATTTATTATCGAGAATTTTAAGAAGCCAATTTAAAACCCAACAAGAATATCTTGATTTTTGGTACAGCGCCGTAATCGATAAAATAGGAATGAATTCGATGATTGTGGAGCAGGATATGTCAGGAACGTTTGTAGGTTCATCTTACGGATGGGCAACACCAAGAGACTGGTCAAAATTTGGATTGTTATATCTTCATAAAGGAAACTGGAACGGAGAACAAATTTTAGACGAAAGTTGGGTAAAATACACATCAACTCCAACGAATACTTCTGATGGAAAATATGGAGCACAATTTTGGTTAAACGCTGGAGGGAAATTCCCAGATGTTCCTCGTGATATGTTTTATTGCAGTGGTTACCAAGGGCAAATGGTGGCGATTATTCCGTCTTTGGATATGGTGATTGTGAGAATGGGAGTAAGAGAAGAAGAGCCTGGATTTGATTTTAACGGGTTTTTGAAAAGGATAATTGAGAGTGTGAAGAAATAATTTGTAATATATTTCATTCTTTTTTATAACTTGCTGAAAAAAATTAATGATGGAATCGTTCGATAACATATTTTTTATTGGTGGTATTCATGGAGTTGGAAAAGGAACTATTTGTAAAGAAATTGCTTCTAAAGCTGAATTGATACATATAACGGCAAGTGAAGTTTTAAAATGGCGAGAAATAAGTTCTTCTGATAATAAGTTAGTTGAAAATATTTCTTCCACACAAGAAAAATTAATTTTCGGATTAAGTAATTTAATTGATAAAAATAAAAAATATTTACTTGATGGTCATTTTTGTTTGCTGAATTCATTAAATGTTCCTTGTAAAATTGACGAAGAAACTTTTGATATTCTTAACCCGAGAGTGATTTCTATTGTTCTAGATGATGTAGAAAAAATAACTAAAAGATTGGAAAATCGTGATAGTAAAAAATATGACATCAAAGTTTTGAACGAATTACAGAATATGGAAATTGAATATGCAAAATATCTTTCGAAAAAGTATTCTGTTCCGTATATCGAGATTATGGATAATAATTATGAACAGTTATTAAATATCACTAGGTAATGAAAGTTTTGCTAGATACAAATATTATTATTCATAGAGAAGCAAATAAAATATACAAACCAGAAATTGGTCAACTTTTCAAATGGATCGATAATCTCAAATATCTGAAATATATTCATCCCTTGACTATTGAAGAATTAGAAAGATACAAAGATAAAAATACTCTTGATACAATGAGTGTTAAAATCGAAAGTTATAATTTACTCAAACATCAAGCTCCTTTGGGTGAAGAAATATTAAATGTAAGTAGAAAAGTTGATAATCAGGAAAATGATTTTAATGATACACAAATTTTAAATGAAGTTTATGAAGGTCGAGTTGATCTTTTGATTTCAGAAGATAAAAAAATTCACATTAAAGCGGGCTTGCTTGGTATTTCATATAAAGTATTTAAAATTCAAACTTTTTTAGAAAAAGTTATTTCTGAAAATCCTGAGTTAGTTAATTACAAAGTTTTAGCTGTTAAAAAAGTTGATTTTGCGGAAGTTAATATTAAAGATGAATTTTTTGATAGTTTCAGACTTGATTATAAGGAATTTAATTCTTGGTTTAATAGTAAATCTGAAGATCCTTGTTATGTATGTTATAGTGATGGTCATTTAACAGCTTTCCTCTTTGTAAAGATTGAAAATGAAACAGAAAATTATTCTAATGTAAATCCTGTTTTTGAGCCAAAAAGAAGATTAAAGATTGGAACATTGAAAGTTACAGGAAATGGATATAAGATTGGGGAAAGATTTTTAAAGACGATTTTTGATAATGCACATCAATTTAAAGTTAAAGAAATTTATGTAACTCTATTTTCAAAACGGCCTGAACAAGAGCAGTTAATTGAAATGTTAGAAGAATGGGGATTTGTTTATCATGGAGTAAAAACTACAGTAAATGGCAAAGAAAAAGTTTACATAAAGGACTTTAATAAAGAAAGTTTAGTAAATGTAAATAATCCAAAATTAACTTTTCCATTCTTGTCATGGAATACAGATAAGTACATTATTAAAATTGAGCCACAATATCATACAGAACTTTTTCCTGATAGCATAAATACAAAAGAGGATGTCAACAAGTATACTGAAAATGAGCCTCACAGAAATCGTATTAGTAAAGTATATATTTCTCATGCTCTTGATCGCAATTTAAAATCTGGAGATTTACTCATTATTTATCGTATGGGTGAAACTACTCCAAAAAAATATTCTAGCACAATTACAACAATTTGTATTGTTGAAAATGTGCAAAATAATTTCAATTCTTTTGAGGATTTTTTCGAAGCTTGTAATAGAAGAACAATGATTCCAAAAAAAGATTTGGAGACACAATGGTGGAATAAATTTCCTAAAAATAGACCATTTGTGATTAACTTTTTATACGCTCATTCCTTACCTACACCAAAACCAACTTTAGATGATTTGAATAAATTAGGCATTATTCCAGATATATTGAATATGCCTAGAGGATTTATTAAAATAACAAATGAGCAATTTAATGATTTGATTAAATTTGCATATAAACTATAACATTATGAAAGTAGTACTGTCAATTAAGCCCCAGTTTGCAAACAAGATATTTGATGGGACAAAAAAATTTGAATTTAGAAAAGCTATTTTTAAAAACCAAAATGTAACATCAGTTTTGGTTTATGCTTCTTCACCTGTTCAAAAAGTGATAGGAGAATTCGAAATAGAGAAAATATTTAATCTTGACCTTAAAGAACTTTGGGATGCAACTAAAGAATATTCTGGCATAACTGAAGATTATTTTTACGAATATTTCGAAAATAGACAACAAGGTTTTGCTATTCAAATAAAAAATAAAAATAAATTTGAAGAGCCCAAATGTTTAAAAGCTGATTATAATTTAACACCACCTCAGTCATTTGCATACTGGTCAAATGAAAAAAGATAAAAATAAAAAAACCGATAAACTTAAAAGCTTATCGGTTTTTCATTTTTATTAAATAGAATTTTTTACAAATCAAATCCTAAATTCACACCTAATTTAGTGGCAATGATTTTAGTAATTCTTTGTTTTAATTCTGGTATTTTGATGCTTTCGATAACGGCATTCGAGAATGCGTACATCAATAAAGCTTTAGCTTCTTTTTTCGGGATTCCACGAGATTGCATGTAGAACATTGCTGTTTCATCAAGCTGCCCAACTGTACAACCGTGAGAACATTTTACGTCATCAGCAAAAATCTCTAATTGAGGTTTTGCGTTGATTGTCGCTTTATCACTCAATAAAATATTGTTGCTTTTTTGGAAAGCATTTGTTTTTTGAGCTTCTTTTTCTACCAAAACTTTTCCGTTGAAAACTCCTGTCGAACGATCAGAGAAAATTCCTTTATAATCTTGGAAACTTTCGCAGTTTGGTTGAGCGTGGTTTACCAAAGTATAATGGTCAACGTGTTGTTTGTCATTTAAAATCGAAATTCCGTTTAACGTACTTGTTAATCTTTCTCCGAAATGGTAAAAGTTTAAGTTGTTACGAGTTAAATTTCCACCAAAAGAGAAAGTGTGCACATAAGCATGGCTTTCCTGTTGTTGAGAAACATAAGTGTTGTCAATTAAATTCGCTTCACTATTATCGTTTTGAATTTTATAATAATCAACAATCGCACGTTTTTGAGCAAAAATCTCTGTAACCGAATTGGTTAAAACTGGATTTTCATTCAAACTTTGGTGACGCTCGATAATTTGAACATGTGAATTTTCGCCCACAATAACCAAATTTCTTGGCTGAACCATTAAAGCCGATTCGTTTCCAGTTGAGAAATACATAATCTCAATTGGTTTATCTGCTACTTTTTTCTTTGGGATATTGATAAAAGCACCTTCAATTGCAAAAGCCGTATTCAATGAAGTCAAGCTGTCATCTTTACTTGCAATCTGATTAAAGTATGTATCAATAACCATTTTATATTTTGGTTTGGTCAATGCAGATGACATCAAGCAAACATCGATTCCGTCGTGAGTTGTAGAAGACAAATGCGAACTGAAAACCCCATCGATAAATACTAATTTGTACGTATCAATTTCGTGTAAAAAGTATTTTTTTACTTGGTTAAATTCGATTGCATTTTCCTGCTTTGGAAAAACCGTAAAGTCATTTTTTAAGATGGCATTTAGCGATGTATATTTCCAAGCTTCTTCTTTTTTGGTTGGGAAACCTTTATTTTCGAAGTTTTTTAAAGCATTTGTGCGTATGTCATGTAAATCTGAATGTACATCAACACGCTCTTCAAAAGCCATAAAAGACGATACTAATTTTTCTTTTAAATCCATTTCTTTAGTTGTAAGTTATGAGTTATGAGTTATGAGTTTTTGCAAACTGTAAACTGTAACTGTAAACTAGTTTTCTGCTTTGATCCAGTCGTATCCTTTTTCTTCTAATTCGTAAGCCAATTCTTTTCCGCCAGATTTTACGATTCTTCCGTTGTAAAGAACATGAACGAAATCAGGAACGATATAATCTAACAAACGTTGGTAGTGCGTGATTACAATAATTGCGTTTTTGTCGCTTTTTAATTTGTTTACACCATTTGCAACAATTCTCAAAGCATCGATATCAAGACCAGAATCTGTTTCGTCAAGGATCGCTAATTTTGGCTCTAACATTGCCATTTGGAAGATTTCGTTTCTTTTTTTCTCTCCTCCAGAAAAACCTTCGTTTAAAGAACGAGAAAGAAATTTACGATCGATTTCTAATAATTCAGATTTCTCACGAATTACTTTCAGCATTTCGTTTGCTGGCATTTCTTCCTGACCGTTTGCTTTACGAGTTTCGTTGATAGCAGTTTTCATGAAGTTAGTAACGCTAACTCCAGGAATTTCTACCGGATATTGAAATGAAAGGAAAACACCTTTATGTGCTCTCTCTTCTGGAGCTAAATCAGCAAGATCTTCTCCGTCAAGAATTACTTCTCCATCTGTAACTTCGTAGTTTTCGTTTCCTGCGATAACAGCAGAAAGTGTACTTTTTCCAGAACCGTTTGGTCCCATGATAGCGTGAACTTCTCCAGCTTTAACTTCTATATTAATTCCTTTAAGAATTTCTTTATCACCAATCGCGGCGTGAAGGTTTTTTATTGATAACATTGTTTTTTATTTTATATAAATGTCAATTCTATTTTTGTTTGTTGGTTTAGGGTGTCGGCATTAAAATGCGTGTGTCCTAAATATTCCATGCCTAAATAATCGGCTGATTTTTGAAACGGAATATAAAAACTTTCGTCAGTTTCATCATCGTGAGAATTTGATATCACTCCGATTTTTTTTCCTCTTAGTTTTCTTCCGGTTTCTTTTTCAATTCGGATTAAATCTGAAATCCTGTCGAAAAAGACCTTCATAATTCCGCTCATATTATACCAATAAATGGGCGTTGCAAAAATTAAAGTATCGTACTTTTCGATAATTCCTCTTATCAGAGGTAAAAAATCATCGCCTAAATTTTTGCTTTCGTAATCATAATGGGAAATATTATAATCACTTAAATTAACTACATCAATGTTGTGTTCTTTCGAAAGTTTATCTACAATTTTTGCTGTATTTCCGTTTTTTCTAGAAGAACCTAAAATGATGACTTTTTTATTTTGCATCTTCCAATTAACCTACAGATCCTTCTAAAGAAATCTCTAATAATTTTTGAGCTTCAACAGCAAATTCCATTGGAAGTTTGTTCAAGACATCTTTACTGAAACCGTTTACAATTAAGGCAATCGCTTTTTCGGTTGGAATACCTCTTTGGTTACAATAGAAAACTTGATCTTCTCCAATTTTACTTGTAGTTGCTTCGTGCTCAATTTTTGCAGATGGATTTTTACTTTCGATATATGGGAAAGTATGCGCACCACAATTGTTACCCATTAACAATGAATCACATTGTGAAAAGTTTCTTGCGTTCTCAGCTCTTGGCGAGATTTGCACTAAACCACGGTAGCTATTTTGTGATTTTCCAGCCGAGATACCTTTAGAAATAATAGTCGATTTAGTATTTTTCCCTAAATGGATCATTTTTGTTCCAGTATCAGCTTGTTGGAAGTTATTTGTTACAGCAATCGAATAAAATTCTCCTACTGAATTATCTCCTTTAAGTACACAAGAAGGATATTTCCAAGTTACAGCAGAACCTGTTTCAACCTGTGTCCAAGAAATTTTAGCGTTTGTTTCGCATAAACCTCTTTTAGTTACGAAGTTGTAAACTCCACCTTTTCCTTCTTTATTTCCTGGGAACCAGTTTTGAACTGTAGAATATTTAATTTCAGCATCATCCAAAGCGATTAATTCAACCACAGCAGCGTGTAATTGGTTTTCGTCACGGCTTGGAGCAGTACATCCTTCAAGGTAAGAAACGTAGCTTCCTTCATCAGCAATAACTAGAGTTCTCTCGAATTGTCCAGTTCCTGCTTGATTAATTCTGAAATAAGTTGAAAGTTCCATTGGGCATTTTATGCCTTTTGGAATATAACAGAAACTTCCATCAGAGAAAACCGCTGAGTTTAATGCTGCGTAGAAGTTGTCTTTTTGAGGTACAACAGTTCCTAAATATTTTTTTACTAATTCTGGGTGTTCTTTGATAGCTTCAGAAATTGGACAGAAAATAATCCCTTTTTCTGCCAAAGTTTTCTTGAAAGTTGTTGCTACAGAAACAGAATCGACAACAATATCCATAGCGACATTGTTCATCATTTTTTGCTCGTCAACAGAAATTCCAAGTTTTTTGTACATCTCTAATAATTCAGGATCAACATCGTCTAGAGTTTTATTAGGATCTACTTGTTTTGGGGCTGAATAATAAGAAATCGCCTGAAAATCTGGTTTTTCGTAACGAACATTTGCCCATTCTGGCTCGATCATTTCTTTCCAAGCGCGGAAAGCTTCGATACGCCATTCGGTCATCCATTCAGGTTCTTCTTTTTTAAGCGAAATAGCTCTTACGATTTCTTCGTTTAAGCCAATAGGGAAAGTTTCAGATTCTATATTAGTATAAAATCCGTACTCATATTCTTTAGTTTCCAGTTCGATTTTTAAATCGTCTTCGGTGTATTTGCTCATTATATTTTTAATGTTGTCTTAAAGTTTTTAAAGTCCAAAGTTTTAAAGTCGGTAAGAGTCTTTGCAGACTTTATGACTTTCGGCTTTTGACTATAAAGAGAATGATTCTCCACATCCGCAAGTTCTGCTTGCGTTAGGATTATTGAAAACAAATCCTTTTCCGTTTAATCCGCCAGAAAATTCTAAAATTGTTCCAGCTAAATAAAGGAATGATTTTTTTTCAACAGCAATTTGTATGTCGTTGTCAACGAATATTTTATCGTCATCTCCTTTGGTTTTGTCAAACTTTAAATCGTAAGACAAACCAGAGCATCCACCACTTTTTACGCCTACTCTTACGTAGTCGTGCGCGGCGTCAAAACCATCATCAGTCATCAAATCGATGATTTTCTTTTTGGCAGTATCAGAAACTTTTATCATTGTTCTTAGATGTTTGTTTTTAATGAACATTTTTTGGTCTGTAATGAATTTAGTACAGATTTAAAACGCTAATTTTCAATGTTAAATAGAAATTATCTGCAAAGATACGACTTAAAAACCTTTTTCCATAACGGTTCACATTATTATAACAAATGTGAAAATAGATAATACTTATTTTGATAAAATGGGAATCAAAATTAGAAAAGAATAATTGTTTTTCAATCGAGCTGCAAATATCGCTCCTAAATGTTAAAAAACAAGTATTTCTACTGATTATAGTCGTTTTTTATTCAATATTTTTGCAGAAAATTAGGAGTAATTATGAAAAAGCAAAATGAAATAAAGTGGTTTAAACCTTTGTTTGCTATGATTTTTGTTTTAGGAGTAGGTGCTGTAGTTTTGGTTTTTAGCAGTGAACCTGAAAAGAATGATAGTGGAGCTAAAGAAGAAAGTATTGCCAATATAATCTCTTCTGGAAGCAAAGAAACAGATGTGCAGAAGAATATTTTAGATTCTTTAAATACATTAAAAATGGCTTATGATGAGGCTATTTTAGAAAAAACAGCTTTGTCTAAAGAATTAGAATTAGAGCGTAAGAATGTTGAAAATTTGATGGCTATTATTAAAGTTTCAAATAATCCTTCGGCTGAACAGATTAGAATTTATCGAAATCAGCTTTCAGATCTAAACACTTCCTTAGAAAACAGGGTTCAGGAAATTAAAAAATTAAAATCTCAGAATAAAAGTTTGCTGACAGAGATTGAAAGCCAAAATGTTGTCATGTATAAGCAAAAAGCAGAAAATGACACTTTGATTTCAAAACAAAAAACATTAGAATCGACTTTAAAAGATGCTTCAAAATTGTATTTAAGTAATTTTAAAGTTGTTGCACTTCGCGAAAAAAGCTCTGGAGCCGAATTGGAAACCACCAAGGCAAAGAATACAAAAAAGCTTAAGGCTAGTTTCACACTTAACGGAAATGCAGTAGCAAAGCCAGGAAAGAGGGTTTTTTACGTTCAGGTTTTAGATCAAAAAAATACGGTTATGGGCGATAATAAGCTGATTGAATTTGGAAATGATAAAGCACTTGTTTACAGTTTTAT
>NZ_DHEI01000076.1:0-10449 GCF_002399805.1 Flavobacterium sp. UBA4854 | reverse complement strand
TTTAAGAAAGGAACTTATTTTGTGAATTATTTTGATAAGCAAGAAATAATGGGAAGCACTTCGATTACATTAGAATAATCTGAAGTTTTTAACCTTAAATTTTAGTAAAAGGAGTTTGAATTTTCTAGCTTTGTTCTTTTAGAAAATCATTCTCATGAAACTTTACCCAATAGAATCTGGAAATTTTAAGTTAGATGGAGGCGCAATGTTTGGCGTTGTTCCTAAAACAATTTGGAATAAAACCAATCCTGCAGATGCCAATAATCTTATTGATATTGCTGCACGCTGTTTATTAATTGAAGATGGAAATCGTCTTATCTTAATTGATACTGGAATGGGTGACAAGCAATCAGAAAAATTCTTTGGATATTATTCGCTTTGGGGTTCGCATTCTTTAGATAAATCTCTAGCAAAATATGGTTTCAATCGTGATGATGTTACAGATGTTTTTATGACGCATCTTCATTTTGATCATTGCGGAGGAAGTGTTCAATGGAATTCGGATAAAACAGGTTACGAGCCAGCTTTTAAAAATGCTAAATTCTGGACAAACGAAAATCATTGGGAATGGGCAACGAAACCAAACGCTAGAGAAAAAGCTTCTTTCTTGTCTGAAAATATTCTGCCAATGCAAGAAAGCGGACAATTGAATTTTGTTGAAAGGCCAGATTCTGATTTTGGTTTTTCGAAGGAATTAGGTTTCGATATTTACTATGTTGATGGACACACCGAAAAACAGATGATTCCACATATCAAATATCAAGATAAAACGATTGTTTTTTGTGCCGATTTGTTGGCTACAGCTGGACATATTCCGCTTCCTTATGTTATGGGATACGATACAAGACCGTTGCTGACAATGCCAGAAAAGTCAAAATTTTTAAATGTGGCGGCAGATAACAATCATTATTTGTTTTTAGAACACGATGCCCACAATCAAATCATAACTGTGGAACATACCGAAAAAGGTGTTCGATTAAAAGAGGTTTTTACCTGCGAAGAGATTCTTTAAAAATAGATCATTTACAAAAAATAAAAAATCCCATTTTCTACTGCTGAAAATGGGATTTTTATGTTTGAAAGAGATAATTACTCTACGATAACTTTTTTAGCAGAAGCAGCATCTCCGTTAATTAGATATACATAATAAACACCTCTAGGCACGCCAGTTAAATCGATAGTATTGTCTGTATTGGCATTGTTTAAAGTAAAAGATTTTACTAATTGTCCTAAAGAATTGTAAACTGTTGCTTTGTCTAAGGCAATATTGTTGATGTTTATAATGGTTTTTGTTGGATTTGGATATAAAACTACTTTAGAAAAAACAGAATCATCAATACCTAATGATTTACAAGTTGAAGAGTAAGTTGCTGTCGCATCTTTGATTGTACTCCAGTTTGCATTAGAGTAATTAACATCATCAACCTGAATACATGTAAGACTTGGATTCCCTAAGAAACTTGTTGCTAAGCTTGCCGTTGCTTTTTTAGCTGTTACTGAAGGCAAAATGAAGTTTTGATTATTGCCATTTTGAACATTTAAACTTGTCAATGGATTTGCTACAAGATGAACGATCTCTAATTTTGTATTTTGAGATAAATCCAAACTTGTTAGTTTATTAGTGGCAGCACTAAGAGTTTTTAGTTCTATATTCTGTGTAAGATTTAATTCGTTTATTTGATTGTTGTAACAAAAAAGTTGTTCTAGCTTTTTATTTTGCGTTAAATCTATTGTTGAGAGATTGTTAAATCCACAAGTTAAAGTTTGTAGGTTTGGAGCATTTTTTACATCGAGTTCCAATAAGTTATTTTGTTGAACCGAAACAATTTCCAGTTTCGTATTTGCAGCTAAATCTATCGAAGTAAGATTGTTATTTTCAGCTATTAAAAATAAAAGTTCAGGATTCTTAGATAGATCAATTGTCGAAATTTGATTATTGTAAATTGTTAGATTTAGCAGTTTTGTGTTTTTCGTAACATTAAGTGAAGTTAGATTATTAGAATTTGCATCTATCTTGGTAAGATTTACATTTTTACTTACATCTATTGTACTTAAGTTGTTAAAACTACAATCAAGATAAGTTAAATTGGTAAAATTTTCTATTCCTGTCAAATCACTAATATTACTATTTGAAAGATCAAGTGAAGTAACATTTTGTATATCTGTAATTGAAATTTTTCCATCCAAGCCATCGGTGTCAATTCCTAAATCAATTAATTTTTGCTCTAAATTAGGATCAAAAAGTACCACTTCTGTTGTTTCGCAAGTGGTGTTGAAAGTTGCAGTAGGATCTTTAAGAGCGGACCAATTTGTAGTTGAATAATCAGCATCATCAACTTGAATGCAAGTCAAATTTGGATTATTTGTAAATTTTAGATAACTGTTCAGAGTGAAATTCTTGTTGTTTCCATTTTTTAGATTCAAAAAAGTCAATTCGTTTGAATAGCAGCTAAGCTGATTCAAAGCTAAGTTTTTAGAAATATCCAGACTCGTTAATTTGTTTGAATAACAATATAATTGCTGTAAACTTGTATTGGTGCTGATATTTAAACTTGAAAGTTGATTGTTAGGACAGTCTAAACCTTCTAATGCAGTAAGTCCTGTAACATTAAGAGAAGTTAATAAATTGTCGTAGCAATATACTGTTGTTAAAAGTTTGTTTTTTGAAAGATCTAAAGTGGTTAATTGATTTGTGAAAAGATCTAGATACCACAGTTCTGTGTTTTTGCTTAGGTCTATACTAGTAAGCTTATTTTTATAGGATTCTAATTGCTTAAGTTTTAAATTATTTGATAGATCAAGAGTTGTCAATTCGTTGGTTCCACAAAAAAGTGACTCTAAATTAATAAACGCTTCAATACCAGTTAAATCTTTAATTTGAGCGTTATTAACGTCTAAGCTTTTTACGGAAGTGATATTGGCAGTCAAAACTTTTCCATCAGGAACTCCCGAATCTAGACCTCTAGAAATTAGCTTTTTTTCAAAATTGATATCGGGTATTAATGTATACGTAGGAAAGCAATTTGTATTATAAGTTGCTGCAGCATCTTTTATACTCATCCAATTTGCGTTAGAATAAGCGATATCATCAACTTTAATGCAAGACAAATTTGGGTTATTTGTAAAATCTGAAAAAGTTAAATCTAAAATGCTATTGTTGCCGTTTTTTAAGTTTAAAGTTTCCAGCTGATTATTTTGGCAAGCCAATTCGGTTATTTTTGGGTTCTTTGAAATATCAAGAGAAGTCAAATTATTGTTTAAACAATCCAATAAATTCAATTCTGGATTTAATGATACATCTAAAGCCGTTAGTTTATTGCCATGACACATTAACTGTTCTAATAAAGTATTTTTAGAAACATCAAGAACATCAATCTTATTGTAATGACAAATTAAAGAAGTTAAAAGTGTATTTTTTGAGACATTTAAACTGGTCAAGAGATTATTATCGCAAGTTAAAGTGGTTAGGGCAATATTATTATCAACATTTAAGCTTGTTAATTTAGTAAAGCTAACGGTTAAATTTTTTAATTGCGTATTTTGAGATAAATCTAAAATTCCTAGCTGATTTGACGCGACGTTTAGATTTGCCAGTTTTGTATTATTTGAAACATTTAATGTTGTGATTGCATTTTTTCGACAGTCAAGCTTTTGCAATAAAAGATTAGATTGAATATCTAAACTAAGAAGTCCGTTGTTTGCAATATTTAAATCTAGCAATTGGGTGTTTTGTGATAAATCAAGGCTTGTTATTTGATTGTTTGCTACATTTAAAATTTTCAAATTGCTATTACTAGAAAGATTTAAATTTGTTACTGTGTTTCTTGAACAGTCAAGTGTTTCCAACAAAATATTGGCACTAACATCTAAAGAAGTTAACTTACTATTTCCAATATTTAAAACTTTTAGGTTTGTATTTTGGGATATATTTATACTGGTTAATAAGCTGTTAGAGACATACAAGTTAGCTAAAGATGTAAAACCTTCTATTCCGGTTAAGTCTGATATCGTGTAATCATAAAGGCTTAAATCGGTTACAGAGCTAATATTTGAGGTTAAGACTTTACCATCTGGAGCTCCCGAATCAATTCCTTTAAGAATTAACGATTTTTCAAAATTAACATCTGGAATTAATGTGTATTGCTGGGCGTAAATTGAAACATTTACCAATAAAAGAAGTAAGAGTAGTTTTATTTTCATAGGTTAGGTTTTTGGTTGTACAAGTATACGAATTGTAACTGATTTTCTTACTAATTGGAAAACAAAAAAGTCCCATTTTCAGTATTTAGAAAATGGGACTTTTTTTATCTTAACTAATTGTAATTCTTAAGCTTAGTTGGTTTTAAATTTCCAAACTTGGCCTACGGTTTCGCCACCTTTATTGTCTTTGACCGTTACTTGCCAGTAATATTGTTTTCCTGGTTCTATTGTAACATCAACAGTTTTTTCAGATTTGCTATCACTTACTTTTTCAGTTGGCGGATTTGCCGTTCCGAAATAAACGTCATAGGTAAGTACATCTGCTGTATCAACATCTGATGCATTCCATTGTAAACTTGCGGTTGTTGTGCTCAAAGCAACATTCATTTCTGGAGAAATTAACGCCGGAGCAAAAGGCAAATGATTGACAACAGCGACACCAGCAGTATAAAATTTAAAAGTGGAAGAATAAGCACTAGACAGACCTTTGCTGTCTGTTGCTTTTACTCTCCAGTAATAAGCCGTGTTTTTGTCTAAAGCTAAAGCGCTTGTTGAAAGAGACGAATTATCCAACGTACTCACAATTTGACTAAATGCATTGTCTTTTGCAATTTGAATCTGATAAACAATAGCGTCTTTTTGTTCGTCAGTTGAAGCGTTCCACTGAAAAGAAACATTATTGTCTAAACATAATTTATTATCTGCAGGAAGGCTTAATACTGGCACTGTAGGAGCCGTATTTACTACTGGCGGAGTGACAGGATCATCTCCACCTCCGCTTCCGCAGGCTGCAAATACTAAACAGATTATTGAAAGGTATATAAAATTCTTCATTTTTTATTTTTTTATGATTTTAACGTATTCTGGAGTGTCTAAATTGATTTTGGCAGCATAAATTCCTGAAGGTAGTTTTTCAAGATTTAAAAGAGCTTTTCCGCTTTCAATATTATAAGTTCCATGAGAAACCAATTGACCGCCAAAATTGTACAATTCAATTGCAATTTCAGTTTTAGTACTTGGAATTTCGATTTCAATAGTTCCAGTAGTAGGGTTAGGATAAGCAGCAAGTATAGTTCCTAGCTCATAAGAAGTAACTTTTTTGGCAAAAACACCTTCACAAGCTTTAGCAGTAGCCACTTCGACTAATCCTGCTTTGTCTAGAGAAACTGTAAAATTCTTGTCTGTTGTCTGGAATTGCTCTGCGCCATCAATAAATACTGTAAAAGGAGCAGTTCCTTCTGTAATTTCAACTTCTACATTCTTAGCCGATACATTAGATTTTCCTGTAATTGTTGCACCTTTTTGAATGGTTACATTAAAGTTTTGCTCAAAAATCATGTCAGGAATTGTGATCTTAATTTTGTAAACTCCTGGAGTTAATGCAGTAATTTTTAAAGCATTATTTGTAAACGTATAAGGCTTGTCGTTTATCATTGCATTGTAAGCAAAAGAAGCTTTTCCGACAATGCTAATCTCTCCATTATTTTCGCCTAAACAAGATTCTCCTTTAGTTTCTACAGTAAAGTTGTTTGAAGCTAAAACTAACTCGCCAGTACATTCTGTGTTATATTTAGCAATTGCATCTTTGTTACTAGACCAATTCGAATTTGAATAAGCAACATCATCAACAAGAATGCAATATAATTGCGAGTTACCAGTAAGAGATAGATTGTAATTTTTAATCAAAGTATTTTTTCCATTTCTCAAATCCAAACTTGTTAATTGATTATCATTTGCATAAAGACCAATCAAAACTGTATTTTTTGTAATGTCTAAAGTTTTTAATTGATTCTTCGAAACCTCTAAAGCGGTAAGAGCAGCATTTAGGGAAACATCAATCGTAGTTAATTTGTTATTAGAAACTTCAAGGGAAAGTAATCCAGTATTTCTAGAAACGTCAATTGTACTAAATTGATTGTTACTTGCCGATAATGATGTTAAAGCGTTAAGATTTGAAACATTTATGTTTTCAATCTTATTACTAGAAATTCTAATCTCTTTTAAAAGCGTATTTTTAGAAAAATCTAAAGAAGTTAGCTGATTATTATAAACATCTATTTTTGTCAGATTTATGTTTGTGCTAAGATCTAAAGTGCTTAACTGATTGTTACCAGCATCTAAACTTGTTAATGCGGTATTTTTAGAAACATTCAAACTAGTCAAATTGTTTCTGTAAATACTTAAAGTTTTTAAAGCCGTATTTTTAGAAAAATCTACACTGGTTAGTTCATTATAATATGCTGTTACGTTTGTTAAATTTATATTAGCAGATAAATCTAAAGAAGTTAATTTATTGTTTGATAAACCAACAACTTCCAAGTTTACGTTTTTAGATAAATCTACAGAAGTTAAATTGGCAGAAGAACAGTATAAAGTTACTAAAGATTTAAAGTCTTGAATACCTGTTAAATCAGACACTTTTAGATTGGTGTCGGTAAGATCTAAGTATGTTATTTTCTCAATACTTGAAGTTAAAACTTTTCCATTTTCGCCATCTTTATCAATGTTTTTGGCAATTAATAATTTTTCAAAATTTGGATCAGGAATTAAAGTGTACTTTCCGTTTAGCGGACAAGCTTCAGTTGAGTATGTTGCAGTTGCATCTTTTGCAATCCATTTATCGTTTGAGAATGCAGCATCATCTACTTGAATACAAAGCAAGTTTGGATTTTGTGAGAAGTTTCCAAAAATCACTCTTTCCATATTAACATTGTTTCCGTTTTTCAAGTTTAAGTTGTATAGCTCATTACCTGCACAGTCAATTTCTTTTAACGCTGTGTTTTTAGAAACATCTAAACTTTCCAATTTATTAATGCTTGCGCTTAAAATTGTTAACTTACTATTTCTAGAAAGATTCAAAGCAGTAAGAGCATTATTGCTGCAATTTAAATTAGTTAATCCATAAAGATAAGAAAGGTCTAATGTTGTAATGCTATTATTACTGCAGTTCAAATCACTTAAAAAGCTGCTCTGAGAAAGATTTAAAGTTGCAATACTATTTGCACTACAATCTACGGTAGCTAATAAGTAATTTGCAGAAATGTCTAAAGAAGTCAATTGGTTTTTGCTAACATTTAAATTGGTCAGCGATGTATTTTTCGAAATATTAATAGCTGTCAATTTGTTGTCTGACGCTTCTAAGGAAGTTAAGGCCTTAAAATCTTGTAATCCTGTCAAGTCAGAAATATTGCTTTTTGATACATTTAAAGAAGTTAAACTATCAATATTGTAAGTGGCAACTTTTCCGTTTGGACCATCTTTGTCAATTCCAAGAGCGATTAATTTATTTTCAAAATTAGCATCAGGAATTAGTGTAAAAGGTTCTGCGTCTGGACAAGCATCAGATGAGTAAACTGTAGTAGCATCTTTTAGTTTGCTCCAATTTGCATTAGAAAAATCTGCATCGTCAACCTGAATACATTTTAAAGAAGGGTTATTTACGAAGCTGGAATAATAAGCTGTATTAATCAAATTGTTTGCACCATTTTTAATATTTAGTTTGAACAATTTATTATTAGGAGCATTTATATATGCTAATTTAGTGTTTTTAGATAAATCTAAAGTTGTTATTCTATTATCAGAACATAATATTTGAGTTAGTAATACATTGTTCGAAACATCTAAAGAAGTTAGCAAGTTGCCATAAATAGATAAAGAACTCAATTTAGTATTTGCAGATAAATTAATATCTGTCAATTGATTATAACTCGCAGATAAATCGGTTAGTTTAGTGTTTTTAGAAATGTTTAAAGCAGTTAATTGATTGCTGTTAACATTTAAGCTTCCTAATTCTAAATTCCCAGAAACATCTAACGTTGTTAATTGGTTGTCTCTGATAGTTACAGACCATAATCGAGTATTGTTTGATAAATCAATAGATGCTAATTTATTAGTAGCAAGATTTAAAACAATCAATTCGGTATTTTTAGAAAGATCAACCGTTGTAAGATTATTATCATTTGCCTCTAATGAAATTAGAGATCTAAAGTCTTGAATACCTGTTAGGTCAGAAATTTTATTATTGCTGTCATTTAAAGACAAACTACTTAAACCTGAAATATTTAAAGTGCGTACTTTTCCGTTTTCACCATCTGTGTCTAAACCTTTAGCAATTAATATTCTTTCAAAAGCCAAATCAGGAATTAAAGTTTGCTGTTCGTTTAAAGGGCAAGCTTGAGTTGAATAATTTGCAGTTGCATCTTTTGCAATCCAGTTTGCTTCAGAAAATGCAGCATCATCGACTTCGATGCAAGCTAAATGAGGATTTTCGGTGAAATTTCCAAAAATCATACGTTGCATGTTTACGTTGTTGCCATTCTTTAAATTAAGATTGTGCAGGTTATTAGAAGCTGCGTCTACCTCTTTTAGAATGGTATTTTTAGAAAGATCTAGGCTTACTATTTTATTAAAACTTACACTTAGATTGGTTAGTTTTGTGTTTTTTGATACGTTTAAATCAAAAAGATTATTGTTGCTAGCTTTAAGCTGCGTTAAAAGTGTATTTTTTTCAACATTTAGCGCTGTCAAATTGTTTTTAGAACAATCTAATGAAGTTAAAGACGTAAAATCTTCAATTCCCTTTAGATCTTTAATATTGCTGTTAGATACATTTAAAGATGTAACGTTAAGGATATCAGAAGTTAAAACTTTTCCATTTTTACCATCTTTATCAATTCCTTGTAAAATTAATGCCTCTTCAAAGTTCGCGTCAGGAATTGCGGTATATGCCAATACAACATCGCAAGAAGTAGAATAGCTAGCGTTGCTATCTTTCAATCCTGACCAGTTCGCATTAGAATAGTCAACATCATCAACTTCAATACAACTTAATTTATTACTTATAAAACCTCTGTAATTACTTGTGTTAGTTATGAAATTTTTATTATTACCATTTTTAACGTTCAAATAAATTAAGTTGTTATTATAACCACAAGTAAACTTTGTTAGTAAAGTATTTTTAGATACATCTAATGATCTTATATCGTTTTGATCGACATTAAGAGTCAATAACTGTAAGTTTTTAGAAACATCTAATAATTTCAAATCGTTAAGTTCTGCATTTAAAACTTGTAAATTAGGATTGTTCGTAACGTCTAACGTTTTCAGCCTGTTATAATAACAGTAAAGTTCTTGCAGTGCAGTATTATTAGAAACGTTTATTACCGTTAAAGGATTTTCGATACAATTTAACACCTTTAAAGCGGTGTTTTTTGTAACATTTAGCTCGCTTATTGAGTTTCTTGCAATGGATAAGTTTTCTAAAGCTAAATTTGAACTAACATCAATTTTTGTAAGCTTATTATTGTTCAAATCCAAATCCTTAAGATTTGCGTTCTTAGACACATTAATTTCAGACAAATTAGTAAATCTGCTTGCAAAAGACGTTAGTTGAGTAAAAGGGGATAGATCAATTTTATTAATAGCAGTAGATCCTCCACTTGTTGAAAGATCTAATTTTTTTAAATTTTCAAAATATTCTAAACCTGTCAAATCGGTTACAGTAGTGATATTTAAGTATAAGGTTTCGGTAGCTAAAACTTTAGATTTTATAACCTTACCATCAACTACACCATCAACATTATTAGCTATTAAAGCTTTCTCAAGTTCTGGATCTGGTATTAAAAGATACTCAGGAGTTTGGCAAACTGTCGAGAAAGCAACATTATTTGGTTTGTATGAGCTCCAATTGGTGTCAGAATAAGCAACATCATCAACTAAAATACAATATAAACTTGGAGTGTATGTTAAGTTTAATTTTTTAAGTAAAGTATTGTTTCCATTTTGAAGATTTAAGGTTTCAAGCCTACTATTATCTTGACAATACAAGGTATTTAAAAGTGTGTTTTTACTCAGATCTAATGATGTCAGAAGGTTTCTGTTTGCATACAGATATTGTAAATTTGTATTTGTAGAAAGATCTAGACTGCTTAATTGATTTTCATAGCAGTATAGGTCTATTAAGTTTGTAAGATTAGAAAGATTTAAACTCGTAATTTGGTTATTACCGCAAAACAAATTTATAAGTTTAGTGTTTTTAGAAATATTCAAACTTGTTATAGTACCATTTGAATCACATCTCAATGTCGTTAATTCTAAATTGTTAGATACATCTAATGATGTCAATTTATTTGACATAGTATATAATTGAGTTAAAGAGGTAAAATCTTCAATACCTGTTAAATCAGTAATATCAGAACTTGAAACATCTAATATTGTTATCGAATTGATATCATTAGTTAGTACTTTCCC